>CAZNXR010000160.1:0-1452 GCA_964576815.1 uncultured Caulobacterales bacterium
CGGCATGCTCGTCCGCCTTGGCGACGGGCGCGCCATGATGCCCATCGCCATGCGCCGCCGCTTCGCCGTGATCCGCCTTCGACGCCGAGTAGAGCGCGCCGTTCCAGAATTTGTCAGCGCCTTTGCCGACAAAGTTTCCATAAAAGGCCATCCCCGCGAACAGCGCGCCGACTGCGAGCGGCGCCAGGCTCGCCAGCATGATGGTCGGCACTTCATGCGGATGCTTCCTGACCTCTTCCGGCACGCGGCTTGGTCCCCAGAAGGTGAGGAAGATGAGGCGCCAGGAATAGAACGCGGTGAACACCGCTGCGATGAGGCCGAGCCAGAACGCGTAATTTCCAAACGCCTTGCCGGCCTCGCCGGCGGCCCACGCCGCTTCCAGAATAGCGTCTTTCGAGACGAAGCCCGCCGTACCGACGGGCGGGCCGAACGGATGCCAGCCGGGCACGCCGACGCCGGTGATGGCGATCGTCCCGATCACCATCATCGCATGCGTCGCCGGCAGCAGCACCTTCACCGCGCCCATCTTCTTGATGTCCTGCTCGTGATGCAGCCCGTGAATGACGGCGCCCGATCCGAGGAAGAGCAGCGCCTTAAAGAAGGCGTGCGTAAAGAGGTGGAACATCGCCGCGCCATAGGCGCCGACGCCGGCGGCGAAGAACATGAAGCCGAGCTGCGAGCAGGTCGAATAGGCGACAATCTTCTTGATGTCGTCTTGAAGGAGACCGACGGTCGCGGCGAAGAACGCCGTCGTCGCGCCGACAACGGTCACGAGCGCGGCGGCGTCCGGCGCGTACTCATAGAAGATCGAACAGCGGCAGACGAGGAAGACGCCCGCGGTCACCATGGTCGCCGCATGGATAAGGGCCGAGACCGGCGTCGGGCCCTCCATCGCATCGGGAAGCCACGTGTGGAGGAGAAACTGCGCCGATTTTCCCATCGCGCCGATGAAGAGCAGGATCGACATCGCGGTCAGCGCGTGCGCCTCGATCCCGAAGATCGAGATCGTCAGCTCCCTTACCGGCGCGCCGGCGCTCGCGCCCCAGGGCGTCACCACGGCGTTCTGCGCGACGGCGCCGAAAACTTCGTCGAAGTTCAGCGAGCCGAAAACATAAAAAACGCAGAAAATGCCGAGCGCGAAGCCGAAATCGCCGACGCGGTTGACGACGAACGCCTTGATCGCCGCGTCATTCGCTGACTTCTTCTTGAACCAGAAGCCGATGAGAAGATAGCTCGCGAGGCCGACGCCCTCCCAGCCGAAGAAGAGCTGCAGGAAATTGTCCGCCGTGACGAGGCAGAGCATCGCGAAGGTGAAGAGCGAGAGATAGGCGAAGAAACGCGGCCGGCTGTCATCCTCGTGCATGTAGCCGATCGAATAGGCGTGGACGAGGAACGACACCGTATTGACGACGACGAGCATCACGGCGGAGAGCGTATCGAGCCTCACCGCCC
>CAZNXR010000160.1:1462-5786 GCA_964576815.1 uncultured Caulobacterales bacterium
CCAATCGGCGACGAAGCTTCCGGAAGAAATCCAGTTGAACAGCGTGATCGTGCGCGCGTGTCCGCCGAGGGCCACGTCGAAAAAGAGCAGCCAGGCGAGCGCGCAGGCGGCGCCGACAAACGCGGTCGTCAGGACCTCCGCCGCGCGCGGTCCGCCCATGCGTCCGATCGGCATCGCGAGCGCGGCGCCGAAAAGCGGCAGGAGAACGACAAAAGGCTCCATCGCCTAAGTCCCTAATTCTTCATCAGATTGGCGTCTTCGACCGCGATGTCGCCGCGGTTCCGGAAGAACGCGACGAGGATCGCAAGGCCGACGGCGGCTTCGGCGGCGGCGACGGTCAGCACCATGAAGGCGAAGACCTGTCCGACGAGATCGCCGAGAAACTGCGAAAACGCGACGAGGTTGATGTTGACGGCGAGCAGCATCAGCTCGATCGACATCAAGATGATGATGACGTTCTTGCGGTTGACGAAAATGCCCGCCATGCCGATGGCGAAAAGGACCGCCGCGACGCTCAGATAATGCCCCAGACCGATCATCGCGTCAGATACCCTGCCCTGTTTTGACTTTCTTCAGCTCGACGCTCGCGTCGCGCCGGCGCGCGACCTGCGCCGCCGGGTCCTGCTTCCTGACGCCCTCGCGGGTCCGGAAGGTGAGGATGATCGCGCCGATCATCGCAATCAGCAGGATGAGCCCGGCGATCTGAAAGAAGTGGACGTAATCGGTGTAAAGGATGAGGCCGAGGCTTTCGACGTTCCCCACGGCGCCAGGTTCGGCGCGCGCCGAGCCTGCTGTCGCAACCGGATGCGCGCGGGCGAGCGCTTCGTCCGACGGCATCGACCACGCCGCGAAGGCGAGGATCAGTTCGACGACGACAAGACCCGCCACGGCCCCGCCGATCGGCAGGTAATTGAGGAACCCCTGCTTCAGCTCGACGAAATTGACATCGAGCATCATCACGACGAACAGGAACAGCACAGCGACGGCGCCGACATAAACGACGACCAGCATCATCGCGAGATATTCGGCCCCCATCAGCACGAACAGCCCCGCCGCCGAAATGAAGGCGAGGATCAGGAACAGGACCGAATTGACCGGATTCCTCGATGCGATGACCATCAGCCCCGAGGCGATTGCGCTCAGCGCAAAGACCCAAAAGGCGAAGGCGGTGAGCGTCATGACGACCTTTGGCGCGGAGGCGGTCCGGCGAGCCCGGAGTTCCGCTGGCGGCGAGTTAGACGGGAGCGCCGCCATTGGCCCTGAAGGACCCGGCGCCGCGGCTGCGAATTGGCGCGGGTTCTAGACCGCGCCGATTGCCTTTGCAAAGGCTGGCGGGCGGCCACGGCGACCGGCTGCGAGGCCCAGAATATCCACAAGAAACGGGCGCCGCCGGCGGCTTCCACAGAGTATAATGACCAGGTCAAGGAGACGCGGGCCATGTCCCAGGAACGATCCTATTATCTCGGCACCCATGATGCGGAAGCCTGGCGGCTGGGAGTCCAGCACCGGGTCTGGCGGGCGCGGACGCTCGACGTTTTTCGGCGCGCCGGGATCACGGACGCCTGGACCGTCATCGATGCAGGTTCCGGGCCCGGTCATGCGAGCCTCGACCTTGCGGAAATCGTCGGTCCCAATGGGCGCGTCCACGCGCTCGACCGGTCGGACAATTTCCGCCACGCGATCGAGGAAGGCGCGCGGGTGCGCGGCCTCAGCAACGTCACGCTCCATAATGTTGATCTCGCGACCGACGCGATCCCGGTCGGCGGCGTCGACGCCGTCTTCATCCGCTGGGTGTTCATTTTCATGGCGGACCCGCTTGCGGTCCTAAGGAAGCTCGCCGGCGTGTTGCGGCCAGGCGGGCGCTTCATCTGTCACGACTACTGGCACTGGGGGACGATGGCGTGGACGCCCCACCGCGCGAAACTCGCCGAGTTCGTCGAGACCGCCATCCGCGACTGGCATCGCAATGCGGGCGACATCGACGTCGCGCGGAAGATCCTGCCGGCGCTTCCCGACGCCGGACTGAAATTGATCGAGGCCAATCCGATCGTCTTCACGACCTCGCCAGCCGATTTCACCTGGCAGTGGCCGAAGACGTTCATACCCCCGCACGCCCGGCGCCTCGCCGAGAGGGGCGTCGTCAGCGTTCCGTGGGCGGAGGAAGTCGAACGCGACTGGGAGGCGGCGGAGAAGGATCCCCGCACCGTGATGACGACGCCGCTGTTGATGGAAATCGTCGCCGAACGAATCTGAGGCGGCGATCAATCGCCTTTACCCGCCCATTCTTGCGCCCGCAGTTCCTTGCGGATGATCTTGCCGCTGATCGTCTTCGGCAGCGCCGTCACGAATTCGATCTTGCGCGGATATTTGTAGGGCGCCGTCACCCGTTTCACATGCGCCTGCAGCTCCGCCGCCAGCGCTTCGCTCGGCGCATGGCCTTTCGCCAGCACGACGAACGCCTTGACGACTTCGCCGCGCGTTTCGTCGGGGCTCGCGACGACCGCGGATTCGGCGACCGCCGGATGCTCGATCAGCGCGCTCTCGACTTCGAACGGACCAATGCGATAGCCGGCGGAGATGATGACGTCGTCGCCGCGCCCGACAAACCAGAAATAACCGTCACCGTCGCGAAAGGCGCGATCGCCGGTCAAATACCAGTCGCCGCGCCGCGTCGCCGCGGTGCGCTCGGGATCGTCGCGATAGCCGAGGAACAAGCCCGCCGGAGGCACCGGCTTCAAGGCGACGGCGACGTCGCCTTCGACGTCCGCCGGAAGCCGCGCGCCGTTATCGTCGATGACGTCGAGGTCGACGCCGGGCGCCGGCAGGCCCATCGAACCGGGCTTGGCCTCCATGCCGTCGAAGACGCCGCAAAGGATCGTCGTTTCCGTCTGGCCGTAGCCTTCGCAGATCTGGAAGCCGGTCTTCGACCTCCAGACGTCGATGACTTCAGGATTCAAGGGCTCGCCGGCGCTGACGCAGTGTTTGAGCCCTGAAAACCGCACGCCGTCGAGCGGCAGCTTCACCAGCATGCGATAGGCGGTCGGCGGCGCGCAGAGAACCGTCACAGGAAAACGGTCGAGCCAGTCGAGCACGCGCTGCGGATCAACCGCGTCGGCATGCAGCGCAAAAACGCCGGCCCCGCAAAGCCAGGGCGCGAACAGCGACGACCACGCGCCCTTCGCCCAGCCGGTGTCGGAAATGTTCCAGACAAGATCGTTCTCGCCCGCGCGCAGCCAAAAGCGCCCTGTCGCCTCATGACCCAGCGGATAGCCGCAGCCATGCGCCGTCATCTTCGGGTTTCCGGTCGTGCCGGAGGTGAAATAGAGCAGCGCTTCATCCGTAGACGCCGTATCCGCGCATGCGGTCAGCGCAGGCCCGTCAAAGCCTTTATAGGCGTTCCACCCTTCGCGCGCGCCGTCTACGATGATCCGCGCGCCGCGCCACCACGTCTCCGCCGCCGCCTCGTCAAAGCGCGCGGCGAGCGCGGCGTTGGTGACGACCGCGCGCGCCTTCGTCGCCTTGAGGCGATAGGCGATGTCCTTCTTCATGAGCTGCGTCGTCCCCGGGGAAACGACGGCGCCAATCTGCAACGCGCCGAGGACGAAATCCCACCATCCTTTCTCCCGCGACAGGATGAGAAGAACGATATCGCCGCGCCCGACGCCCGCCGCCGAAAGACAGGCCGCGGCGCGCCCGGCCCGCTTTGCAAGCGCGGCAAAGCTCACGATATCGGCTTCGCCGCCGGCGTCCGTCCAGTAGAGCGCAGGCGCATCAGGCCGCCGCGACGCCAGCGGATGAATGACATCGCGCACGAAGTTAAACTGATCGACGCGCCGGGGCCTGAAACCCGCCGCCGCGCTCTTGTAGGCGCTTGCGTCCGTCATCGCCTAGGCGTCGACGGAGCAGGCGTCCATCGCCGCTTTCGCCGCGGGGCTCGCCTGTTCATAAGCCTCTTCATCACTCGACGCGGTCTCGACAAGCTTGTGCAGCTCCGCGTCGAGCGCCGGGTTCTTGTCCGCAAGGCCTCCGAGACAGGCGCACTGCGCCGCGACATCGCCCTCGGTGCCCCACTCCTCGGAGACTTCGAGGCAAATCGCCTCCATATCGCTGTCGCCGGCGAGCGCAGCGCCGGTCAACGTCAGCGACGCTGCGAACCATACGATAGATTTTCTCACGCGTAATCCTCCCTACGATCAGGCTTTCGCCATATTGAGAACGCGCACCTGCGTGTACTCCGCCAGACCTTCCAGGCCTTGCTCGACGCCCAGTCCGGACTGCTTCGAGCCCGCCATCGGAATGTGCGGGCCGATCGTGATGTGCTGAT
>CAZNXR010000161.1:0-5739 GCA_964576815.1 uncultured Caulobacterales bacterium
ATCGGCGCGCGGCGTCGAGATGCGCCCGCGCGCCCTGAAAGCTCGGGCCGTCGGTAAGCACGGAAAGGCACGCCGCGCCGCCGCGCTCATAGGCGATCGCGTGCGCCGCAGGATCGAAGTCCGCGCGGATGAGGCCTTTGGAGGGGCTCGCCTTCTTGATCTCGGCGATCAGCGCAAAGCCGGTCTCACTGCGGCGGCGGAGCGCTGCTTCAAACCCGCGCGGTCGCGCCGTCGCGCGGGCGAGCGCGTCGATGGCGGCGAAGGGCGCTGCGGCTTTCGCCAACGCCACTTCCTCGCGCTTGTAGGCGATGATGGCGTCGAGAATCGTCATCACGCAGGCTCATTTGAAATTGCGACGAGACGCGCCAGCGCTTCACCGGCGCCCCCTTCGTCAATCGAGCGGCCGGCGAGCATTGCGCCGTCGCGAAGGGTGGCCGCTGCGCCGGCGATTATGAGCGCGCCGGCGGCGTTGAGGAGGGCGATGTCGCGATAGGGGCCGCGCTCGCCGTCGAGAAGCCGGCGCAGCGCCGCCGCGTCCGCCGCCGGATCGCCGCCTTTGAGCTGTTCGGGCGCTGCGCGCGCAAGGCCTGCTTCCTCCGGCGTGACGGTGAAGGACCGGACGGCGCCGTTCTTCGCTTCACAGACGAAAGAGGCGCCGCTTGTCGTCAATTCGTCGAGACCGTCTTCGCCCGCGACGACCCACACATGCGCAGCGCCGAGTTCGACGAGCGCTCTCGCCAGCGGCTCACACAGCGCGCGGTCATAAACGCCCATCAGCTGCCGGCGCGCGCCGGCGGGATTGGTGAGGGGGCCTAATGCATTGAAGATCGTCCGTACACCCAGTTTCTTCCGCACCGCGGCGACCTGCGCGAACGCCTTGTGGTGAAGCGAGGCCCACATGAAGCCGACTTTCGCCTCGCGGATCGCGCGCGCCGTCGCTGCGGGCGAGGCCTCGATATTGACGCCGAGCGCCCCGAGCACGTCGGCCGTGCCCGACCGCGAACTCGCGGCGCGATTGCCGTGCTTGGCGACCGGTACGCCGCAGCCGGCGACGATAAAGGCGACCGCCGTTGAAATATTGTAGGTATGCGCGCCGTCGCCCCCGGTGCCGCAGGTGTCGATGGCGTCATCGGGCGCTTCGACTTTGAGGGCGCGGGCGCGCATCGCCTCAGCGGCGGCGACGATCTCCTCGACCGTCTCCCCGCGGGCTTTGATAGCGAGCAGGAAGGCGGCGATCTCATCTTCGTCGGCCCCGCCGCTGAGCAGATGATCGGTCGCCGCGCGCATCTCCGAACGGGTGAGCGCGCGCCCGGAGCGCGCAATGTCGAGCAGCGACGCAAAACCGCTCATGCCGCGCGCGACCAGTCGAGGAAATTGCGGAATATCTGCGCGCCGTGCTCCGACGCGATGCTCTCCGGGTGGAACTGCACGCCGGCCACGGGCGCCGCGGCGTGCTCGAGCGCCATGATCTCGCCGTCATCGTCTGCGTGCCCGCTCGCGCTCAGCGAATTCGGAAGACTCTGCGCCTCGGCGACGAGCGAGTGATAGCGCGTCGCCTCAAAGAGCGTGGGCAGACCCTTGAAGAGCCCGTCGCCCTGATGGCGGATGCGCGACGTCTTGCCGTGCATCTGCCGCCCCGCGCGGATGACTTTGCCGCCCGCCGCTTCCGCGATCGACTGCAAGCCGAGGCAGACGCCGAAGAGCGGGACGCCCTTGTCGATCGCGAGGCGAACGAGGGGCACGCAAATGCCCGCGTCCGCCGGCGCGCCCGGGCCCGGCGAAAGAACGATCGCCGCCGCGCCGCGCCCGAGGGCTTCCTCCGGCGTCAGCGCGTCATTGCGGACGACTTCGACCTTTTCACCCAGCCCGCCGATCAGGTGGACGAGGTTCCAGGTGAAGCTGTCATAGTTATCGATCAGCAGAATCATCGGATGGGAGACTGCACGCCTGAAGGCCGCCCGCAAGATGCCGGGCCGGCGTGAAGCGCCGGTAAAGACGTTGCGGGGGAGTGGGTGACAAAGATGCCGGAAAAGGGGCCGTCAGGCCCTCCAGGCCCGCCGTTTTCCGCCCGGGGGCCTCTCCTTCTGGCCGCCGCCGGTCTTCTCGCCGGGGCGATTGTCGCCGGCTTGAGCGGCAAGGTGTCGCCGGCAGACGCCGGGAGCTTTGCGGCGGCGCTCGATCTTCGCGACGCGCCGGCCTTTGCGCCGAACGCCGGCGGCGAAGAACGGGGCGCCGTCATCGAGGCGATCATCAGCGCCGGGGCGCCGGAGCGGCTCGACGCGCAGCCCGGCCCGCGAACGCCGCGCGTCGTCATCGTCTTTGACGATGTCGGGCCGGACAAGCGCGCTTTTGATGCGCTGATGGAGCTGCCGGGACCTCTGTCGTTGAGCTTTCTTCCCTATGCGGACGATGTTCAGCGCCTGGCGAACCGCGCGATCGCTGAGGGGCATGACGTGCTCCTGCATCTGCCGATGGAGCCCTCGGGCGGCGCCGATCCGGGGCCGGGGGCGCTGAAATCGTCGATGGAGGCGGGCGAACTCTTCGAAGCGCTTGGCGACAACCTCGCGCGCTTTGAGGGTTATTCCGGCGTCAACAATCACATGGGCTCGAAGCTGACGCGCGACGAACAGGCGATGAAGCGCATCCTCGCCTTTCTCGACAATCGCGGGCTCTATTTTCTCGACAGCCTGACGACCGGGCAAAGCAAAGCGCGCATCGCCGGGGAGGCGGTCGGCGCCGAAGTCATCGTGCGCGACGTCTTCCTCGATGCGGAACCGGGCGAGGAGGCGGTGCGAAAGCAGCTCGCGCTCGCCGAACGCATCGCCGCCGAGACCGGCTATGTCATAGCCATTGCGCACCCGCGCCCGGAAACGCTTGCGGTCATCGGTCCGTGGCTGACGAGCGCGCCGGCGCGTGGGCTTCGGCTTGAGACAGTGACGTCGATGCGCGGCGAGCGTTCCGGCGCCTACGCCCGAAACGCCGCCCAAGCGCGACTGCGATAAGACGCGCTTACTTCAGCCGCGCTGCAATTCCTCTCAGCGTCGCCGCCAGCCCCTTCGCGCGTTTTTGCGACAGCGCATCACCGCCGGGCCGGGCGAGCGAGCCGGCCAGCGATTGCAGGCGCGCCGCCAGCGCAGCGTCTTTGGCGCGCGCATCGAGGCGCACGGCGGCCTCGTCGAGCGCCTTTGAGATGTCAGCGGCCGAGGCGAAATCGCTGATGCGCGTCAACTGATCGACATAGGCGCGCGCGACGACAGGGTCAGCGGGCCAGCGCGCCGGGTACTGCTGCTGCGCATTGACCGTTTCGCCAAGATCGGCGAGCCGCGCGGCGGCGATTTCATTCGCGGAAAGGTGTTCGCTCGGCGCCAGCTCCAGCACGTCAAGGCCGCGCGCGATTTCGGTTCCATAGATGCGCCCGTCATACCAGTAGGTCGACCAGTAGCCGCCGAGGACGAGATGTTTCTTGTCGATCGGACCGCGATCGAAATAGGCGATCTCGACCGGATTGGCGCTGTCGGTGAAATCCATCACTGAAACGCCGCCCTGATACCAGGCCTGCACGAAGATATCGCGGCCCGGCACCGGCACGACCGAGCCGTTATGGGCGACGCAATTTTCTTCATCCGCCTGCGGCGCCGGCAACTTGTAGACGCTGCGGTGCGTCAGCTTGCCGTCGACGATGTCATAGATGGCGTTCGCGCCCCAGGCGACCGGATCGGCGGCGCGGCAACGCGGCCGCCCCCCGCCGCCCCATTCATCCGTGAAGATGACCTTGTCGCCGTCATTGTTGAATGTCGCCGAATGCCAATAGGCGAAGCCTTTGTCGGTGACGTCGTCGATCCGCTTCGGCTTGCGCGGATTTGAAATGTCAAAAATGACGCCGTTGCCGGAGCAGGCGCCCGCTGCGATTTTCAGGGCCGGAAAGACCGTGATGTCGTGGCATTGGTCGGTGCGGCTGGTTTTCTGGGTGTCCTCGCCGTGGTCGCCGCCCTGCCAGAGGCCGGCGAGACGACCGGTTTTCGGATCGGCGAACACCGCCGGGCTGTCGATTATCCGCGCCTTCGAAGGATCGGCGATCGGGATCTCGACGACATCGATGCGGAAAAGCGCCGTGCGGTCGTCGCCCGGAATGTCGCCGATGCAGCCGGCGAGCTCCTTATCATCGCGCACGCGCGACGTGCCGGAATTATAGACGATGATCTTGCCGCCTTCATTGGCGACCACGGAATGGGTGTGCGAGCCGCGGCAGGTCTGCACCTGCCCGACCTGCTTGGGGGCTTTGAGGTCGCTGATGTCGAAAATGCGCAGCCCGCGAAAGCGATCGGGGCTGTGTTCCTCGGCGATGCCCTGCAATCCGCAATCGACGCGGCCGCGCGTCTGCTCGACCGACATGATGAGCAGGTTTCCGACGATCGAAACGTCGCCTTGGCCGCCCGGGCAAACGACGGAGCTGAGGAGCGTGGGCGCTGCGTCGCCGCTCAGCTTGTAGATATTGAAGCCGTGGTAGTTGCCGGCGACCAATACGTCGCCGGAAAACGCCAAGTCCGTATTGGAGAAATTGAGAAGCGGCGAGCGTTCGCTCCATTCGGTCTTATCGTCGCCGTCTTCCGCCGCGTCGCGTTTCACGGGCTTCTTACGCTTCTTCTCGCCTTCCTTCTCCGGCTTCGGCAACGGCAGGCCGGCGGGATTTGCGGGGTCGAAAAAACCGGCAGGCTTCGGCAGCGACGCGACCAACGTCATGTGCTTCGCCGCCTGTCCGGCGTCGAGGAATCCGGGCTTCAGATCGACGCGCGGGTCCGGCGACAGGCCGGCGAGCAGCGCATTCATCTTTTTGATTTCCGCCGTCTGGTCGGACTTCACGTCATTGATGAATTCGAACAGCACCGGGTCGTAGGCCGCGCCCGGCTGCTCGAAGAGCCGATCGACCATCTTCAGCGCGCCGTCATGATGCTTCGTCATCAGCGTCAGGAACAGGCGGTCGAACTCGGCGGCTTTCGCGCTTGCGAGCTCCTTCATTTGCTCCGGCGTCGCCATGCCCATCATCGTGTGCATGTGGTGGTCGCCGTGACCATGGTCGAACGTCGCCGCTTTTTCGGGCTCGCCGCGCTCGGTCAGCCAGCCGCGCATGAACTTCATCTCGTCGTCCTGCGAGGCTGTGATGCGCCCGGCTGCCTCTATGATCTCCTTCCGGTTGGTACGCTCCTTCACGAGCGCCGACATTTCGACCGCCTGCGCGTGGTGGACGATCATGTCCTGCATGAAGCGGACATCGTCAGGGGAGTAGCGCGTGTCAGCGATTTTCACCGCTTCTTCGGCGCTGAGCGCGCGGGGCGCCGCGCCCGGCGCGCCCGGCTGCACGATCGGCGGGTTCTCAGCCGCCGCGCCCGTCGCAAAACCCGCCGCCGCGCACGCAAGCAACCGCGTACGGATTTTTTTCCGCGTATGTCCCGACAAAAACATGACCCCTCTTTGGTTCCAGCACCGCGAGGGATAGTGCTGCTTTCCGCCGAATTTGCAACGTCTGCGGGCAGGCCGAGGTCAGGCGTCTTTCCTGGCGGCGATATAGCTGTCCACCAGCTCTTCGAGGATCGGCAACGGCACGGCGCCGTTTTTCAGCACGGTGTCGTGATAATCGCGGATGTCGAATTTGGGCCCCAGGGCCTTCTTCGCCTTCTCGCGAAGGTCGAGGATCTTGATCATGCCGATCTTGTAGGAGAGCGCCTGCGCCGGATTGTCGAT
>CAZNXR010000162.1:0-4008 GCA_964576815.1 uncultured Caulobacterales bacterium
CTTGCAAATCAGCTCGCGCTCGCCCTCATCCGAAAATCGCGGCGCAAGGCGGCCGGACGCGCCTTTCCGCCGAAGGGCGACCTCGTCGCGAGGGGCGTCAAAGCCCTGCCCTTCGATCTCACCGGCGCGCAAAAGGAGGCGCTGCGGGAGATAATGACCGATCTTCAGTCGCCGGATCGAATGGTGCGTCTCATCCAGGGCGATGTCGGCTCCGGCAAGACGGTCGTCGCCTTTCTCGCCATGCTGCGGGTCATCGAAAACGGCGCGCAGGCGGGGCTCCTCGCGCCGACCGAAATCCTGGCGCGCCAGCATGTCGAAACGCTGGGGCCGCTCGCCGAACAACTCGGCGTATCGCTCGACCTCATGACCGGTCGCGACAAGGGACAGGCGCGTGAGCGCAAACGCACCGACGCCGCCAGCGGCGGGACAAAGATCGTGATCGGCACGCACGCGCTCTTTCAGGAGGATGTCGCCTTCGCCGACCTCGGCCTTGTCGTTATCGACGAGCAGCATCGCTTCGGGGTCAGGGAACGCGCCGCGCTCGCCGCCAAGGGCAAGGCTGCGGACCTCATTGTCATGACCGCGACGCCGATCCCGCGGACGCTGGCGCTGACCGCTTATGGCGACATGGACGCGAGCGCGATCCGGGAAAAACCCCCCGGTCGCAAGCCGGTCGATACCCGCGCGCTGCCGATCGAGCGCCTTGACGAGGTCGTCGCCGCGATGGGCCGCCTCATTGAAAGAAACGATCAGGCCTATTGGGTGTGCCCGCTGGTGGAAGAATCCGAGTTCTTGCCGATGACGGCGGCGGAAGAACGGTTCCAGCATCTTCACGGCCTCTTCGGCGAGCGCGTCGGCATCGTGCATGGGAAAATGGCGCCGGCCGAAAAAGACGCCGTCATGGACCGCTTCCATTCCGGCGCCCTGTCGCTGCTGATTGCAACGACCGTCATCGAGGTCGGCGTCAACGCGCCGAACGCCGTCGCCATGGTGATCGAACATGCAGAGCGTTTCGGTCTGGCGCAGCTTCACCAGTTGCGGGGGCGCGTCGGGCGCGGAGACAAGCCCGCAAGCTGCATCCTGCTCTACAAGGGGCCGCTCGGCGAGACGGCGTCGGCGCGCCTCAAGATTTTGCGCGAGACCGAGGACGGCTTCCGCATCGCCGAGGAAGATCTGCGCCTGCGCGGCGCGGGCGATCTGCTTGGGTCCGCCCAATCGGGGTTCCCCCGGCTTCACTTCGCCGACTACGCCGTCCACGGCGATCTTCTGCTGGCGGCGCGCGACGACGCCGCGATGATCGTCGAGCGCGATCCAAAACTCGAAACGCCGCGCGGCGAGGCGCTTCGGGCGCTGCTTTATCTTTTCAAAAGAGACGATGCGATCAGGCTGCTTCGCGCAGGCTGATCCGTCACTTGCCGCCGAGGCGCTGCAACAGCGAACGCCGTTCGGTCGCCGCGTGCTCGGCCATCTGTTCAAGCTTCTTCACCGCGTCTTCGGGCGCGGAAAACTCCGGCACGACGAGTCCGAGCGAAAAGACGACCTTGGCGGCGTCCTCGATCGACATCGTCAACGGCGTAAAGTCCTTCCGCGGAAGGTAGAGAAGAAAGCCCGACGTCGGATTGGGCACGGTCGGAACGAACACGCCGACAAAATCCTGACCGACGCTGTTGAGGTTGTGCCTCACCTCTCCGCTGGCGTCGCCGACGACAAAGGCTATCGCCCACAGACCTTGGCGCGGGTACTGGACGAGGCCGACTTCCTTGAACGAGCGAGCGGACTTTTGCAGCGCGGTTTCAAAGACGTTCTTGAAAAACCTGTGCAGATTGCGCACGACCGGCATTGAATCGAGTAGCTTCTCGCCGGTCCGGATCATCGCCCGTCCGAAGAAGTTCTTCGCAAAAGCGCCGAGCGCAAGGATCGCGAGCACCGCGACGATCAGGCCGAATCCAGGAATGGCCTGCGTGATCGTTTCAAGGCGACTGTCGCCGGCCGGCAGCAGCTGGCGCATGAAGCCGTCAAGCTGCTTCATCGGCGAGGTGATGAACCAATAGACAATATAGACGGTTATCGCCATCGGCGCCGCAACAACGATGCCGGCGATGAAGCTCGACCGAAGCCCGGTCAGAAGACCGGCCTTTTTCGGCCGTATTAGCGGTGCGTCGAGCGGGCCTTTCGGCTCCGGATTGTGGTCGGTCTCGGGCATAGGATCGGGGACTTCTCGCCGGGGTTGCTCTCCCTTATCAGGGCTTAGGCGGGCGCTGCAATTCGCCGTTCGTTCAATTCGCGGTTTATCCTTGTCGATTGACCGAATATGGTCGGGGACATGGCGATACTTCGGCGCAACGTCTTGACCAAACGAAAATATCCATCGTCGGGTTTAATCGCCGCCGCCCTTTTTGGGTCGGCCCTCGTCGCGTCGGCGGTCGTCTTTCAGGACAGCATTTTCCGGTTCCTCATGAGCCCGCAAACGCCGTTCCAGATCACCGCGCCGCCGCCGGCGCCTGAATATGGCGCGCGCGGCGCATGGCTTCTCTGGCCTGAGACTGCGACAAAATCGATCGACGTTTTTTATGTGCACTCGACGACTTATTACCGTCGGCGCCGCTGGAACGCGCCGATCAACCATGACGACGCCGACTCCGTCCGCCGGCTGATCGCTGCGCCGAATGAGGCGGGCCCCTTTTTGCAGGTCGGCGACGTCTACGGACCGCGCTACCGCGAGGCGACGGTCTATTCGCTCTTCACGCACAAATATGACGGCCTCGCCGCGCAAGAGCTTGCCTTCGAAGACGTGCGCCGCGCGTTCGACGTTTTTCTCAGCGCCCGCGATTCAGAACGGCCGCTGATGCTCGTCGGCTACGGCCAGGGCGGACTGCATGTGCTCGGCCTTCTCAACCAATATTTTCAGGGCGAGGTGAACCCGCTTCGACACCGGCTTGCGGCCGCGTTTGTGATCGGATTTCCAACGCCGGAGCCGTTTCTTGACCGGCTCAGTCCTGCTTTTCCAGTCTGCGAGACTGCAGCAAGCGTGCGCTGTCTCGTCTCCTATGTCGATTTCGAAGCGCGGTTTAGCGAGGAAATGACCCGGGCGCGGCGCAGGACCCTCGTCTGGGATCAATCGGGCCGGCTTCAGTCGGCGCCGGGCGACGCGCTCGTTTGCGTCAATCCGCTGTCATGGGCGCCGCAGGGCGCTTATCAGGAACCGTCGCAGCATAAGGGCGCGGCCTCGGCGACCGGCGTCGGCTTCGGGGCGCGCCCGCCCAAGATCGCCCGTGCGATCGGCGCGCGATGCGATCGCGGCATCCTCGTCGTTGACCGTCCGAGGCAGACTTATTTGCGGCGCAGCGGCTGGTACGGCGCCAAATGGAAGGCGCAGCCCTACAACGTCTTTTACTTCGACCTGGAAGAGAATGCGGCCCTGCGCGCCGCGACGCTCGCCGAGCGCCTGAAGACCGATCCGGAGATTCTTGCCCCGATCGGCGCCGCCGTTGACGTCGAAGACAGCCCGGTGAACAAGGTCCCGGAATAACGCGACACCAGAACGGGGAGCGCATGCGCGCGAAAATAAGAAAGGTCGTCATTCCAGTAGCAGGTCTCGGTACGAGGGTGCTGCCGGCGACGAAGTCCATTCCCAAGGAATTGCTGCCGGTCGTCGATCGGCCGCTGATCGACTACGTCGTTGCGGAGGCCCGAGACGCCGGCATTGAGCACATCGTCCTAGTGACCGGGCGCGGCAAAGGCGCAATCGAAGATTATTTTGACCACGCCGTCGAACTTGAGACGTCCCTTAAGGCGAAGAACAAGACAGACATTCTGGCGAGCGTCGAAGCCGTCATCCCGCGCGCCGGCGCGCTTTCCTATACCCGCCAGCAAGCGCCGCTGGGTCTTGGCCATGCCGTCTGGTGCGCGCGCGACATCATCGGCGACGAACCGTTCGCCGTGTCGCTGCCGGATGAGATCGTGCCGACGCGTCCGGGGTTTCTGCGGCAGCTGGTCGAGGCCTACGAT
>CAZNXR010000162.1:4018-5725 GCA_964576815.1 uncultured Caulobacterales bacterium
AAGTCCGAAACCTCAAAATACGGCGTCATCGCGCCCAAGGGTCGCAAGGGCAACCTGATCGAGATGACGGGCATGGTCGAGAAACCGAAGCCTGAAGCTGCACCGTCAAACTTCCGCATTATCGGCCGGTACGTGCTCCAGCCCTCGATCTTCCGCCTTCTTGAAACGCAGGGAGCGGGGGCCGGCGGCGAGATCCAGTTAACGGACGCCATGAACCGTCTGAACGCGGCGGAGACTTTTCATGCGTGCCTTTGCGAGGGCGTCATCCACGATTGCGGCTCAAAGCTTGGCTGGCTGATGGCGAACATCGACCTCGGACTGAAATCGCCGGACTTCGGCGCGGACCTGGCGGACTACGTTCGCGCGCGGATGAAATGATCTCAGCGGCGGCGCATCATTACCGAGACCGCTCGAATTCGCCTGCAACCCATGACCGGAAATTAGCACCCGGCGCTTCATCTTCGCCGAATGGGGCGTAGGGAGAAGCACAGGATTTTCCGTCCGCGGCGGCGCGCCTTTCTTGGGCGGCCGAAGGCGCTACTGTCGCCCGGCACTTGGGCTTTCGGCCTTCTGGGGGTCGCCTTCGGCGCCGTCGTCAATGCTCACTGGACGCCGGCCGGATGGCGCGCCGGCAGCCCGTCGGAGCCGTTAGCCGTCCTCGCCGCGCCGCCGCCCGCCGCGCCGGTCGCCGCAGCGCCGGGGGTTCCTGAAAACGCCCTTTCCGCCGTTCCCGTTAACCTTGCCGGCGGCGCGCAAGAGGCGGTCTCCCCCGCAACCGCCGGCGAGGCGACCGATCCTCCGCTTACGGAGGACGGCGAAATGCTTGCCGGGCCCGTCGCAAAGATCGTCGACGGCGACACGTTCTATCTTGTCGGCGTCAAGACCCGGGTCCGCCTCTGGGGCGTCGACGCCCCCGAGAAAAATGCGCCCGGCGCCGCGGAGGCGACGGAGGCGCTGACAAACCTCGTCGCCGGCCGACGGCTCGCCTGCGAGGAAATGGACCGCGACCGCTACGCCCGCATCGTCGCGCGCTGCACGCTCGATGACGGCCGCGACATAGCGCGCGTCCTCATCGATATCGGCGCGGCGACCGAGATGCCGCGCTATTCGGGCGGATATTACGGCGGCTGACTGCGCTTTACGCCCGGGGCTGACGACGGCTAAACTCTTCGGACTACGACCGGAGATCGCCGATGCGCCGCGCCGCCCTCATTGTATTCGCCGCAATCGCCGCCGCAGCCTGCGGCAAGTCTGAGGGGACGGCGGGCGCCGGCGTCGCTGCCGGGGAAGAACCCTTGGCGCCGTCCACCTGGAACGGTCTTGCCGCGCGATTCACCAATAACGCCGGCGAGCCGTCAGGCGACGCCGTCATCATCGACGCCAAGGACGGCGTGCTGCTGCGCCTGCGGGTCAGGGGCCTTTCGCCCGGCTGGCACGGCGCGCACATCCACATGACCGGGACCTGCGAGGACGCCGCTGCAGGGTTCAAGGCGTCAGGCGCGCATTTCGATCCGGAGAACCACGAGCACGGTCTTGAAAACGCTGCGGGCTCGGAACGCGGCGACCTGCCTAATATCTTCGCCGGCGCCGACGGAACCGCCACGGCCGAGTTCTTCCGCGCGAATCTCCATCTCAATCCGTCGGAGGAAGCTGCGACGGAAAACGGCCCCTACCCGCTCCTCGACGATGACGGCTTTGCGATCATCA
>CAZNXR010000163.1:0-5710 GCA_964576815.1 uncultured Caulobacterales bacterium
TGCCAAGCGAGCGCCACGACGTCGTCGCGGCGGGCGATTTCGCTGAGATGCTTCGCAGCCGGCGGGCTGGATTTGCAAGATTGCGACAAGAACATTTCGACGACGACGGGCCTCGGCTGCGAGGCTACTTTCGCCGGTTGTGCGTCGGCTGCGCCAGCCGCCGCCGCGATGCCGCTGCAAGCGGCGCATACTGACCTTCGAACCATCACCGCCGTTTGCACCTCGTCAGCGTGGAAAATACGCCAAAGCTTCCATTGATCAATGCTTTCTCGGGTCACATGGCTGAGAGAAGCCTGCCTTCTTCCCGCCTTGCCTAAGGCCGCATCGCGTCGCATAGAGACAGTCAATTTTGCAGGCGAAACTTAACGGCATGTCGATGGAAACGCCTTTCGCGGCGGCCAAAGAGTCCCCGACGGCGGAAACTGCCGAGGCCGTGACCACGCGCCCCGCCCGCGGCCTCTTCGTCAAGGCCTATGGCTGTCAGATGAACATCTATGACGGCGAGCGCATGACGGAGCTCCTTGCGCCGCTTGGTTACCGCGCCGTCGAGACGCCTGCCGAGGCGGACCTCGTCATCCTCAACACCTGCCACATCCGGGAGAAAGCCTCCGAAAAACTTTATTCCGATCTCGGCCGGTTGAAGGACGCGAAGGCGGAACGCCGAGGCGACATGATGGTGGCGGTCGCCGGTTGCGTCGCGCAGGCCGAAGGCGCGGAAATATCGAAGCGGGCGCCGATCGTCGATATCGTCGTCGGCCCGCAGGCCTATCATCGCCTGCCGGAACTCATCGCCAGAGCGGCGCGGGGGCAGGGTGAAACGCTCGATACCGACTTCGCTGTCGAAGAGAAATTCGACGTGCTCTCAAGCGACCGCGCGGCCCCTGGCGTCTCGGCTTATGTGACGGTGCAGGAAGGTTGCGACAAATTCTGCACGTTCTGCGTCGTGCCTTACACGCGCGGCGCCGAAGTGTCGCGCGCCGCCGCCGCCGTCGAAGCTGAGGTCAGAAGCCTCGTTTCCAAAGGCGTCTGTGAAGTGACGCTCCTAGGCCAGAACGTCAACGCATGGCGCGACGGCGACATCGGTCTTGGCGCGTTATGCCGTCGCCTCGCGGCGATCGACGGGCTCGACCGCATTCGCTTCATGACCTCGCATCCGCGCGACATGGACGCCGCGCTTATCGAGGCCTTCTGCGAGGAACCAAAGCTGATGCCCTTTCTGCACCTGCCGGTGCAGTCAGGGTCGGACCGGATCCTCACGGCGATGAATCGCGGCCATACCGCCGAAGATTATCTTCGGATTATCGAGCGCGTGCGCGCCGCGCGGCCTGACCTCGCGATTTCCGGCGACTTCATCGTTGGTTTTCCGGGCGAAACGGCCGAGGATTTTGAAGCGACATTGGGACTTGTCCGAGCAGTCAGATACGCTTCCGCCTTTTCCTTCAAATATTCGCGCCGTCCGGGGACGCCGGCCGCTTCGATGCCGAAACAGGTCGCGGAGACCATCAAGGACGAACGCCTCGCCAGCCTCCAGTCGCTGCTGACGGCGCAACGCAACGTCTTCTGTGAGGATCTTGTCGGGCGCGTCCTGCCAATCCTGTTCGAGAAGCCGGGTCGGCTTCCCGGCCAACTCATCGGCCGCACGCCTTATTTGCAAAGCCTTCACGCCTCGGCGCCAGCATCGCTGATCGGAAAAGTCGCGCCCGTACGGGTGACGGCGATTACGCCGAATGCGGTGGCGGGCGAGTTGACCGGAGAAGCGGGGACGCAGCATCGGAAAGCGGAAGCAGCGCGTGGCTGAAGAACAGGAAGCCCCGATCGAGCAGCTTTCTTTCGACGATAATCGCCATGTCGCCAGCCTTTCAGGCGAACATGACGCGCATCTTCTGATCGTCGAACGCGCCTTCGGCGTCCGCATCGATCCGCGCGGCAATGTCCTAAATATTTCAGGGCCGCCGGCGCAGCGCGCGCAGGCGTCGGCCGTATTGAACCGTCTTTACCAGCGCCTTACATCAGGCCAGCCCCTAAGCGTCGAAGACGTGCGCGCAGCGGCGAAATTTTCCGGCGGGTACGCTGCGTCAAGCGATACGCCAGGGCCGGCGATCAAGACGCCGAAGCGCCTTGTCGGTCCGCGCACACCCGCGCAGCGGGTCTATCTCGAAGCCCTCGGCAGCAGCGATCTTGTCTTCGGCGTCGGTCCGGCCGGCACCGGCAAGACCTATCTCGCGGTCGCCCACGCGGTAGGGCTTTATCTTTCGGGCGCGGTCGAACGGATCATTCTCTCGCGCCCCGCGCTCGAGGCGGGCGAGCGTATCGGCTTTCTTCCGGGCGACATGAAAGAGAAGGTCGATCCCTATCTCCGACCGCTCTATGACGCGCTGCACGATATGTTGCATGCGGACTATATCGAGCGCCGGATCGCCGGCGGCGAGTTTGAAATCGCCCCGCTCGCCTTCATGCGCGGGCGCACGCTCGCGCGCGCCGCCGTCATTCTTGACGAGGCGCAGAATGCAACCGTTGCACAGACGAAAATGTTCTTGACCCGACTCGGCGAGGGTGCGCGCATGGTGCTGACGGGCGATCCCTCTCAGAGCGATTTGCCGCGCGGCGAAACATCTGGCCTTGCGGACGCGGTTAAGCTCTTGACCGGCGTCGAGGGCGTATCGATTGCGCGGTTCACGGCGGCCGATGTGGTCCGCCATCCGCTTGTAGGGCGCATCATCGACGCCTATGACGCAAGGGATGCTGCGGAGCGTCGCTGAAGCGCCGCAAAGGTAAGCCTTTGACGCCCACCCAAGATCTGCCCGCGATTGACGTCATAGTCGAAGACTGGCGATGGGCCGAAGCGCTCGGTGATCCCGATGATTTCGCCATGCGCTGCTTTGCGGCGGCGAGCAAAGCCGAACCGCGTGTCGGGGCCGGCGCGGCATTGCTCCTCGCCGACGATGCGACGCTCCGCCGGCTCAATCGACAGTTTCGCGGACAAGACAAGCCAACCAATGTGCTGGCGTTTCCGAGCGTCGGAGCGCCGGGAGACATCGCGATCGCCTATGAAACATGCGCAGTCGAGGCAGGCGACGAAGGGACCCGCTTTCGCGATCACGCCGCGCACCTTATCATCCACGGGCTGTTGCACCTTGCCGGCCATGACCATCAGACCGACGACGAAGCAGAACGCATGGAAAGCCTTGAAACGCAGAGTCTCGCTGCGCTCGGCGTCACCGATCCCCATTCCCGGGAGCCCGGCTGAATGAGCGAAGCCCGGCGCAAGACCGAAGCTGAGGACACCGACGGCGCTTCCGGAGGATTTTTCCAGCGCCTCAAAGGCCTCTTTACGCGCAGCGAACCGGAGGGCGAGTTCGCTGATGCGCTTGACGACGGGCAGCGCGCCGCGGCGATGCGTCTGCCGCGCGCGCGCCGCGAAATGATCGAGCGCGTCATCGCCTTCGATGAAAAGCGCGTCGCGGATGTAATGGCGCCGCGCGCCGACATTATCGCGGTCGATATCGAGACGTCGCTCCCGGACCTGATCAGGGTCTTTGCGGACGCCGGCCATTCGCGCCTGCCGGTCTATCGCGGCGATCTCGACGACCCGCTCGGGATGGTTCATATCAAGGACGTCGTCAGCCTTGTCGCCAATCCGGGGTTGCACGGGCCGGCGGACGGCCCGGTCCTGAAGAAGATACGGCGCGACATTCTCTATGCCCCGCCGTCGATGCGCATCACGGACCTCCTCCTGAAAATGCAGGCGAGCCGCGTTCACATGGCGCTGGTGATCGACGAATTCGGCGGGACCGACGGCCTTCTGACGATTGAAGACCTCGTCGAGGAGATCGTCGGCGACATCAACGACGAGCATGACGACGAGGCCGCGCCGACGATCGTCGCGCGCCCTGGCGGCGGCTGGGAGGCCGACGGTCGCGTCGAGCTCGGCGCCTTCATGGAGCTTTCGGGCGTCTCGCTGGCGATCGAGGACAGCGAGGTCGATACGATCGGCGGCGTCGCGGTCGCTATCGCGGGCCGGGTTCCCCAGCGCGGCGAAGTGCTGCCGCACCCGTCTGGGCTCGATTTCGAGATCATCGAAGCGGACGCGCGCAAGGTGCGGAAAATCCGCATACGGAATACACCGAAACCGGCGCCCGCACCGGCCCCCGCCGAAGGCGCTGAAAGGCCCGCTGGCGCCAAATGACGCCGCGCGCGCTCGATGACCGGTTGGCCGCGGCGGCCGCAGCGATCTCACGCATGACCGGATGGCGCCGGCGCGGCGCGGCTTTCGCCGCCGGCCTCGTCGCGGCGCTCGCCCAGGCGCCGTTCTACGTCCTGCCGCTGATGGCGGCGGGATATTGCGCACTCCTTTTCCTTCTCGACGGCGCGCGCGGCGCGGCGCGTCCTGGCCGGTCGGGCTTTCTCGCCGGCTGGTTTTTCGGCTTCGGGTACTTTCTCCTCGGCCTTTACTGGTTCGGCTACGCCTTCATGGTGCAGGCGGAGCAGTTCGCCTGGATGGCGCCTTTCGCCGTGCTCGGCATGCCGGCGTTTCTTGGTCTGTTCACCGGCGCGGCGGGCGCCGTCATCGCGCGGGCGAACGTCTCCGGCCCGCGCCGCGTCTTTCTCGCCGCGGGCGTCTTCATGATCTTCGAGTATCTCCGCGGGCATATCCTGACGGGGCTTCCCTGGAATCTCTCCGGGCAGGCGCTCGCCGGAACGGCTGCGGGCGCGCAGACCGCTGCGTGGTGGGGCGTTTACGGCCTTAGCCTTGTCGCGCTTGTCATCGCCATGGCGCCGGCGGCGGGCCGCAGCGCGCTTAAGGGAAGCGCCGTCATGCTGGCGGCGACCGCCGCGCTTTTCGGCGCCGGTTCGTTGAGGCTGCAATTTAATCCGTACACAGACCACAGCGCCGCCGCCGTCCGCATCGTGCAGCCGAACATCGCCCAGCGCGAGAAAATAGACGGCGATCTCTGGAACCGGAACTATCAGCGCCATATCGACCTTTCGTCCGCTCCCGGACCGTCGCAAGGCGTCCTTTTCGTACTTTGGCCTGAAAACGCGGTGCCGGTGATCGACGAGGTTCCCGAAGGCCTTGCGGAAGTCTCGCGGCGCCTGCCGAAAAACGCCGTTCTCGTCACCGGCGCCGTCCGCCGCGAGATCGCCGCCGGCGGGCGCGAGAAAGTCTACAACTCGATCGCCGTCATTGAAGAAACGACGGCGGGCCGCCGCGTCGTCGCCAATTACGATAAACACCATCTCGTGCCGTTCGGCGAATATCTGCCGATGAACGATCTGTTGCGCGCTGTCGGCCTCGCCCAGCTTGCGCCCTATGACGAGGGCTTTGCATTCGGCGCAGGGCCCAAGACGATCTTTGCGGGTGGGCCCCCGTTTGCGGCGCTCATCTGCTACGAGGCGATTTTCCCGGGCCGCGTCTATCCCAAGGGCGAGCGCCCGGACTGGATCGCGACGGTCACCAATGACGGCTGGTTCGGCGATTCCTCCGGGCCCCGCCAGCATCTCGACCAGGCCCGCCTTCGGACCATCGAAACCGGCCTGCCGATGGCGCGCTCGGCCAATACGGGGGTTTCAGCTCTTTTTGACGGGGCAGGGCGCCTGGTGGAGCGGGTTCCGCTATACCAGACCGGGGTTATCGACCGCCCGCTGCCAAAGCCTTTGCCGGAAACCGTCTATCAGAATCTTGGCGACGTGCTTTTTTGGGTTATGACCG
>CAZNXR010000164.1:0-5709 GCA_964576815.1 uncultured Caulobacterales bacterium
GCCATTCCGGTGATGGCGTTTCCGGAAGTCGTCGCTGGATTTTATCTTGATCGCGCCGCGGCCGAGAACGCGCGCGTCATCACGCTCATCTCGCAGTTCCTCGTCATCGCGGCGGCCTTCATGCTGTTTGATGCGACGCAGGTCGCCTCCGCGCAGGCTCTCCGGGGTCTCAAAGACGTACGCTGGCCGATGATCATCACCGGCGTCGCCTATTGGGCCGTCGGCTTCCCGGTCGCGGCCTATCTGGGGCTAGGCTCCCCGCTTGGCGCCGTCGGCATCTGGTGGGGGCTCCTCCTCGGCCTGTTCGCAGCCGCCGCGATGCTGGCGACGCGGCTTTACCTCCTGACCCGTCCGGCCCGGTTAACGGATTATCAGCCTTAACGCCCGATGAATGGCGGGTCATGCGGGGGCCTTTGCGCCTTCGCGCCCGTTTTCGCGCCGGACGTAATGATGCCGCCTGTCGCCGCCGCCGTTGACCATGAGCCCCTTCCGGTCGCGCTTCACCTGGCGCTAGCGGGGCGGCGCTTCAACGCCTGGTGGGAGGGCTTTGCTTTCGACGAGAACGCCGAGCGCGCCCGCCTCCTCCGTGAGCGGACAGAAATTCAGCCGACGGCGCGCTTGCCCTTGCATCAGGAGGTGTCGCAATCGATCTGGGGAGAGGGGCGCTTTGAGCCCGGCGACGCCGCCTGGACGATGCGTCATGCAAGAACGCTCGGCGCAGACCTCAAGGCGTCGGTGGTCATGCTTGGCGCGGGCGCCGGCGGGCCGGTGCGCGATCTAAAGAACGGAACCCGCTGGAAGCTCACCGGCTATTCGCGCGTCGCGGCGCGCATCAAGGCGCTCGACGTGTCGCCCTATGAGACGGCGCTGATGCGCATCAACCGCGCGGCGGCGGATGCGGGACTGTGCTTCTTCGAACTTCACCGCGACGCCGATCCGGCGATGATCGCGATGTTCGCCGCCGAACTCGTCAAGCCGAACGCACCTTTCGTGTTTGTCGATTTCACAGTGGCGCGCAAAGGCGCGCGCCTCAAATCCTGCTTCGCCGATCCATGGGACGGCGCGCCGCGCGAGCGCGATCAAGTGTCGGACATGCTGGAGCGCTCAGGTTTCCGCGTCGCCGACGCCGACGATGAAACGCGCGCCTTCCTGCCGCTCATCACCCGCGGCTGGGCGCGCTGGCGCAGCGCCTATACGCACGCGCTGCGGATGCCGGCAGGCGCGCGCGTCGAATACATACGCGCGCTCGGCGCCTACGCGCATCTCTGGGCCGAGCGCTTCGACGCCATCAAGACGGGCCAATTGCAAGTCACGCGGTTTCAGGCGCGGCGCAAGGGATAGCGGCGGGCCTTTATCGCCGGTATTTCCACCAATCGTCGGCGCGCGCGAAGACGACGTAAAGCGCGCTCAATAGAATGATGATCAGCAAGGCCAGCTGCAACTGCGCATCGACCGCGTTCTTTTCGCGCGCGGAGGGCCTCGGCGGCGCGGCTTCAATCGTCGTTGTCGTTTCGCCGGGCTCGCCTACAGGAGCGCCGTCAAGCGCGCTGTCGCCGCCGTCCGAAGTTTCTCCCTCGCCGACAGCTTCTTCGGCCGGCTGATCGCCGGCGGCGTCCTCGCCGCCGGGGATGTCGGGCAGCGTCGCGCCGTCGCCGCCGGGCGTTGATCCGTCTCCGGAGGAAGCGCCGCCGTCCGCGGGTTCAGTCGTCGGGTCGCCGAGGCCGCCTTGGCCGGGAGGCCTTTCGGTGAGCCCGGTTCCTTGCTCGATATTGCGTTCGAGCTGGTCGAGTTCCTCCGCGCTTTCGCGGCCGATCGTCGACGCCGCAGCGCCGGCGCCGCCGGCGACGACCGCTCCTTGCACCGTGCGGCTGTCGCTGAGGCTGTCGCGGCGCGGCGTGTCTTCAACCGGCGTCACGCGGGTGTTCTCGGAAATCCGCTTCGGGTCGTTGACGATGGGCGGATTGACCGGCGTCAGGAATAGCGCTCTTTCCGCCGCGCGCCGGCGCGTGAGCCCGGTCACCTCGCGCAGGACCCCGCCGACGGTCGCCTTGTTGAACCAGGTCAGCGCTTCCGCCGCGCCGACGCGGTCGCCGCGGTTGAGACGCTTGCGCGCAGTCGAGTTCCGATAGGCGCCGGCGCCGACATTGTAGACGAAGGAGACCAGCGCATCGAATTCGTTCTGGTTGAGCGAAACGCTCGTCAGGTCGCTGACCGCGCGCTCCCTCGGGTCGAGATCCCGTTTCAGGAGCTCTTCGGCTTCACGCTCGGAAATCTTCTGGTTGGGCCCGGCGGTTTCGGTATGGCCGTAGCCGATGGTCCAGACGCCCGCGATGTCCTGATAGGATTCGAGCTCAAGGCCTTCCCACCGCTTGATTAGCGCAATGCCGACGTCCGAGATTTTCATCGGCGACCCTTCCCCTACGCAAGGACGACACCCCAGCCAGTCCGGACCTTACCGGCTAAATCCGGCGGAAGGTAGGCTTTCTGCGCCGCATTTGGGGTGTTCGACTGAGCCCTCGCGGCAACAGGGCGCCGCTGGCCGCGCGGCCCGGATGTGGTAGGGTCTGGGGCTTGGGGTCGATTGGGGAATGCGAGGGATTTCATGCGTATCGCTTTGACTTTGGCGGCGGCCGCGGCGGCTCTTTCGGGCGCAGCCTTTGCGCAGAATAACGCGCTGTCGCAGAAAGCCGGCGTGCTCGAATCGATCAGCGCGACGGAAGTATCGGGCATGCTCACCGAATTTGGCTTCAAGTCGGAACTTCGCACGGCCGCCGGCGCAGCCTCGCCGAGCTTGGTCGCGACGACTGACGGCGGCGCGAAATTCCTGATCGGCTTCTTCGACTGCGCCGATGCTGCAAAGCCCGCGGGCTGCAAGCAGGTGATGGTGTCGACCGCGCAGGCCTCGGGCGGCGCCGATTTCGACGACCTCAACGCCTTCAACGGCCAGTCGAGCGTGACGACCGTCGTCTATGAACCGGCGAACCAGATCCTGATTTTCGGCCGCAACATCTTCGCGCCGGGCGGCATCGGCCGCGACAATTTCAAGCTCCAGGTCGCGCTCTTCCTCAACGACATGCAGGGCTTCGTCGAATCGCGCCGCTCCGGCGCCAAGTCGGTGTCGATGTTGAAGACGCCGGACATCAAGTCGAAAATCGACTCCGTGACCGGCGGCGACGCCGTCGCGCCGGAAGCCCGCCGCCTGATGATTTCCGCGGACGGCTCGGCCGAAGTCGAGGTCGCGATCAACAATTCCTTCGACGTCGATTTCAAGTAGGGCGGGGTCTGGTCCGCCCTGACGGAGAAAAGTCGGCCTGAGACGCTCGCCCTGTGCGCCCTGTCTGAAACGTCTCTAAAACTTCCGCGTCGTCCGGAAGCCGCCGCGGCTCACTGAGCCGCCGCCGGTCGGCATGCGCGGGGCGCGCGGCGGACGGGGGATGCGCGCGCCGGACGGGCGCCGGATAACCGGGCCGCCGCCCCAGCTTCCGCCAGAGCCGCCCCAGTTGTCCGGTAAGCCGAAGCCGCCGCGCCAGTCGTCGCCGCCGAGATCGTTGTCCCAGTCGCGACGTCGGGTTTTGTGGCCGCGTTCGATCCGCCGCCAGAGATCGTCGCGCCCGATCGCACCGCGCAGGAATTCCGACAGCAGCACGGCGACGATGTCGCGGCCTGAAAATTCCGAATACGGACTATCGAAGCGCGCGCTCTTGAATCGGCGGCGCAGCGCTTCAAGGTCGGACAGCGAACGCGCCTGCCGGTCGAGCGAGGCTGTCGCGGCGCGGCGCGCCTCCTCGATTTCCATGCGCTGCCGGCGCATGCCGATGAGCGAGTCGACGAGGCGGTCGTCTTCGGGCGTCGCGCTCTCGGCGGCGAGGACCTTGAGGTCCGGGATGGCGACGCGCTGCAGCGCCGCTGCGATCAGCTCGCGCGCTTCCGCGAGCGGTCCGGCTTTTCCGGCGGCCGCCGCCGCAGCTTCCCCGGCGAGCGCCTTGTGCTTTTCCTCTGCAGCGCCGATTTCGGCGTCAAGCGCTTCGACCTTCGCGCGCGCGGCTGCAACCGCATCACGAAACTCGCCGACGCCGTCTTTTTCAAGCGCTTCGCGTTCCATCACCGCGAGCGCCTCGGTCGTCTCCGCCGCTTTCTCTTTCAAGCGTTCGACGTGTTCGGAAAACCGCTCCGGAATTTCAAGCAGGCGTTCATAGTTGAGACGGTGGTCGCGATAGTTGACAAGACTCGCGACCCAGCCGTCCAGCATCGCAAAGAGGGGAAACGCGCGATAATCGCGCGTACCGAATTTCCGCTCGCGCAGATATTGAAAAAGCGGATCGGCCTCATAGGCGGCGCCCTTTGTCGCGCGGTCATCGCGCGCGACGTCGAGCTTCTGGCCTGCACGCGCCGCCATTGCGTTCAATTCTTCAAGCGCATCGGCTTTCGCAAGCCATTGAGCGTCGCCTTCAAGCCGCGCGCGTGTCGCCGCCGCGGCGGCGTCGTGCGCGGCGACGGCGCTTTCTACGGCTTCGTCAGCCGCCTTTCGCGCCGATTCAAGCGCATCGAGCGCGGCGGCGGCCGCGTCGCGCGCGGCGACCATGTCGCCGAGCACCGCGTCATGGCGTTCGATCAGCGCCGTCGCCTGACGGTCTGCGGCCCCGAGCGCGCCGTTCGAAAGGGGGTCGCCCTGCAGTTCGATAATGCGCAATTCCGCGAGCCGCTGATAGACGCCGATCTGACGCTGATCGAGCTCGGCGATAAGGCGCGCATCCTCCGCCGCGCCGTCGCTCGCGCGCGCAAGCGCGCGGCGCGCATCGGCGATCGAGGCGTCAATCTGGTGGAGCGCGTCGCGGCCCGTTGTCATCGCATCACCATTCAAGGATCGCGCCGCCGGCGGTCGGCACGTCATAGGCCGGCGTCAGCGTTCCCTTCGGTTTCTTTCCGACGACATCGTCCTGAACGATAAGGTCGTCCTGCTTGTCGGCGGCGACTTTGAAGAATTCGCCCTCTGGAACCTGTACGCCCCAGCTGGCGACGCGGGCGGTGCGGCGATCTTCCTGGCTTTCGATTTCAAGCGCGTGGGGCCTGCCGGCGGCGTCGACCGCTTCGACGATCAGGTAGAAGTTTTCAACGCCGGGCCGGGCGACGTTGTCGCGCGCGACGCCGGAAGTGGAGTTAGGTCCGGAATGGACGCGAATCGTCAGGTCGGCTGCGAGATCGCCCCGCAGGAGACCAAGCTCCTCAGCCGCCTTGCGCGCGCCCGCCGCATCGCCCGCCGCGGCGGCGGCGGCGCCGTCCTGATAGGCGGTCTCGATGCGCCGGCGCGCCGCGTCGTCGCCGGCGAGCACCAGCGCCGAATCGCGCGCCGAGGCGATTTCCTTCGGCAGATCGACGGTCAGCTCGATGCGCGTGCGCTCCGCGGCGGCTTCGCGCGGCCGCTCGAACCCGAACTCATAGGCGGCGGTGAGGAAAGCGGCGGCGCCGGCGATGAAGAGGATCGGCGGCGCCCAGCGCCCGCGATTGATATAGGCGCGCGCCAGCCTGATCTGGAAACTGTCCTTGGGCGGATCATAGACAAAGCGCTTTTCCTCAAGCGCCTTCACGCCGTCGATGAGGATCGCGTCCGGCACGTCGATGCCTTGCGCGGAATAGATCTCCTTGAGGCGCGCAACCAGCGCACGCTCCCGCTCTGCGCCGCCAAGCTCCTTCGCCAGCACCAGCTCACGG
>CAZNXR010000165.1:0-5685 GCA_964576815.1 uncultured Caulobacterales bacterium
AACCTGAAGCTTGAGGAAATCGAGCCGACCTTCATCGAGCGCATTCTCGGCTTCATCGCCAATCCGAATGTCGCCGTCATCCTGATGTCGCTGGCGACGACGGGCATCATCATCGAGATGTGGAATCCGGGCTCGATTTTTCCGGGCGCGCTCGGCGTGTTGTGCCTGATCCTCGGGCTCTATGCGTTTCAGGTTCTACCCTTCAACTGGCTCGGTGCGATGCTGATGGGCATCGGCGCCATCCTCATCATCGTCGAGGCCTACGCGCCGACTTTTGGGCTCGCGGGGCTTACAGGGCTCGGCGTGTTTGCAGCCGGATTATATCTCGTCTTCCCGGAAGGCTTCCGGGTTTCCACCAGCCTCATCGCAACGATCGTCGCGACGGCGGGCGCATTCCTCGCGCTCATTTTCTTCGCCATCGTCGGTTCGCGCAGCCACGGTCCGATGATCGGCGCCGAAGCGATCCGACGCCGCGAAGGGATTGTCGACGACTGGGACGGCAAGGAAGGCTGGGTGATCGTCGAAGGCGAGCGCTGGCGCGCGCGGTCCGACCGGCCTTTAAGCCGCGGCGACCGGGTGAAAGTCATTGAGATCGACGGTCTCGTCCTTGTCGTCAAACAGGCGAAGGCGGGCATTTTCCCGCTCGGCGCGCCGCAGGAGGCCTGAGGGCGTGAACGGGGGCGACATCATCGGGCAGCTCGCCATTGGTCAAATAGATTGGCGCGAGGTCGCGCTGCAGGCGGGGCCGATTGCGGCGGTGTTCGTCGCGCTCGGCGCCGCCGCCATGGCGACGCAAGGAGCGCGCCGGACCGGCTATCAGCTCGGCGAGGAGTTCACCGCCGACGCTGGCGTCGTCGAAATCTGGGACGGGCGCGCCGGCTATGTGCGCGTCGGCGGCGAGCTCTGGAAGGCGGAGGCCAAGGCCGCGCTCGCCCCGGGCGACGCCGTCAAAGTGGCGCGCAAGAACGGAATGCTGTTAAGGGTCACGCCTCTTTAGGCGCAGAACTGAAAGGAAGTCGCAATGTTGGAAGGCCTTGGCCTCTTGGCGCCCCTCCTCATTCTGGGGGTCGTCGTCATCACCAGCATCTTCAAGATCCTGCGCGAATATGAGCGCGGCGTCGTGTTCACGCTCGGCCGCGTCGGGCGCAAGGCGGCGGGGCCGGGGATCGTCCTCCTCATTCCGATCATCCAGCAGATGCGCAAAGTCGATATGCGGACGCTGGTCCACGACGTCCCCTCGCAGGACGTCATCAGCCGCGACAACGTCTCGGTGAAGGTGAACGCGGTCATTTACTACCGCGTCGTCGATGCGGTGCGCGCGGTCGTCCAGGTCGAGAACTACATGGCGGCGACCAGCCAGCTCGCGCAGACGACCCTGCGCTCGGTGCTCGGCAAGCACGAGCTCGACGAAATGCTGCAGGACCGCGACAAGCTTAACAAAGACATCCAGTCGATTCTCGACCACCAGACCGAGGCGTGGGGCATCAAGATCTCAAATGTCGAGATCAAGCATGTCGATGTCGCGCCCGAAATGATCCGCGCCATCGCCAAGCAGGCCGAGGCCGAACGGGAGCGGCGAGCGAAGGTCATCTCGGCAGAGGGCGAACAGCAATCGGCGACCAAGCTCGCCGAGGCCGCGCACATCCTTGCGACGCAGTCGGGCGCGATGGAGCTGCGCTATCTCAACGCGCTCCAGGAGATCGCGTCGGACCGGACCAACACGATCGTCTTCCCCTTCTCGCTCGAACAGATGGGCAAGGCGCTGAGGGGCTGATCCCGGCTTGTTGAAATCCGGCAACAGCGGCCGAAAACTCGTTGAATCGCACGCCTTTTCGGCACGATCGCGCGCGCGCCGCTCGCTTCTTTAGGCATTGCTGCTAGGCTTCCCGTTCAAATGAAACGCCGCCGGTTCAAGGCGGTTCTTGTAACGGGAGGAAGTATGACCGGTCGCCTTCTGGCGAAAGCCTCGATTATTGCGCTCACCGTCGCCGCGCCCGTGGTCCTTTCGGGGCCGGCCTTCGCGCAAAGCGCCGTTGACGCGTTCAAGGACGAGATCCTCGTCACCGCGACGAAGAAGGCCGATGCGGAAAACGTCCAGGACGTACCGCTGTCGGTTACGGCCTATGGCGAGGCGCAGCTCGACGCGCTCAAGGTGCGCGACCTCTTCAGCCTCACCTATGCCGCGCCGAACGTGCAGCTCGACGACATCGGCACGACGCCTGGCGTCGCCAACTTCTCGATCCGCGGCCTCGGCGTTAATTCGTCGATCCCGTCGATCGATCCGACCGTTGGCGTGTTCGTCGACGGCGTTTATCTCGGCATCAACAACGGTGTTGTGCTCGATATGTTCGATCTCGAATCGATCGAACTCCTGCGCGGGCCTCAGGGTATTCTGTTCGGCCGCAACGTGACCGGCGGCGCGGTGCTGATCAACACCAAGGCGGCCCCCGACGAGTTCGAGGTGAATTTCAAGACCGCGGTCGAAAGCGGCTTCCGCGGCACCGGCAATAACTACTTCGCCATGGGCTCGGTCGGCGGGCCGATCATCGAGGGCGTCCTCAACGCCAAGATTGCGGCCTATTACAACAACGACCGCGGCTGGTTCGAACGCTATCTCGGCGGGCCCAATCCGGGGCTACAGGCCGTCTCGCTGCCCCCCGTCGGCTTCGGCCCGGCGACCGGCGCGCTCGTCGCGCAGAACCCGCGCGCCGACGCGTTCGAGAATTTCGGCAAGTCGGAAACCTACATCATCCGGCCGTCGATCCGCTTCACGCCGTCCGACAGCTTCGCGGTCGATATCCGGTACGAGCACGGCAAAGCCGAAGGCGACGGCCCCGCCGGCCAGAACCACACCAACGGTCTCGGCCAGACGAACCGCTTCTTCTCCGCCCCGCGCGACAGCTTCGATTTCTCGATCGACGAGCCGGGGTTCTTCGTCAACACATGGAATCAGGTCACGGCGGAAGCGACGCTCGACGTCGGCTTCGGCGACGGCACGATCACCAATATCTTCGGCTGGCGGAAATTCTCCGCCGACACCCGCGGCGACATCGACGCGACGCCGGTCTTTCTGTTCCACTCCGACGCCACGATCGAACAGGACCAGCTGTCGAACGAAATCCGCTATAACGGGACGTTCTTCGATCGCGTGGACCTGACGCTCGGCTTTTACTGGTTCACCCAGGACCTCGTTTATGACGAGCTTCGCTTCCTCGTCGGCGGCGCGGTCAACTTCTTCGGCGGCGGCATCCAGAACACTGACACCTACGCCGGCTTCGGCCAGATCGACTTCCGCCTGAGCGAGCGGTTCACCCTCAATCTCGGCGCCCGCTACACGTCGGAAACGAAGGAGGCGGAGATCGCCAACCTTCTCCTCAACCGGACGGCCTGCCGGATCACCGAGGGCGGCTGCTTCCGCGACTTCAACGACGAGGAGACGTGGAACAACTTCACGCCGAAAATCGGCTTCACCTGGGCGGCGACCGACGACACCAATGTCTATGCGCACTGGACCCAAGGCGTTCGTTCCGGCGGCTATAACCTGCGCAACACCGCCGTCGGCTCGGCGCCGAACCTGCCGAATCCGGCGCCGCCGCCGACCTTCGTGCCGAACCCGGCGTTCAATCCGGCGCTGCTCCCCGGGCCGTTCGATGAAGAAATCGTCGACGCCTTTGAAATCGGCGTGAAAGCGCAACCAGGCGAGGGCAAGGCCACCATCAACGCGGCTGTCTATCTCAACAAGATCGGCAACTTCCAGCGCGAACTGAACCTCACCGATCCGGCGTCGGGCGTCGTGCAGGTCATCACCAACACAGCCGACGCGACGATCTGGGGCATCGAGATCGACACCCGCGTGCTCGTCACGGACAACCTCATCTTCACCGGATTCCTCGGCTACACCGACGGCGAATATGACGAAATCCTCTTCGACATCGGCGCGCCGAACCCGGCGGGAAGCCCCGGCGTCGTCGATGACGCCGACTTCCGCCTCGAAATACCGCGTCTGTCGCCGTTCAGCTACGGCGCCGGGCTGTTGCACTCGTTCCCGGCGGGCGAACTCGGCGCGCTCAACACGCGGTTTGCGTGGTCGCATCGCGACGCGAACTTCTACACGGACAACAATCTCGGCGTCCTCAACGAGGTCGATAACATCGAGGCGAGCATCGCGCTCGCGATGGAGAACGGCGTCACTGTGTCCGTGTACGGACAAAACCTGCTGAACGAGGTCAATTTCGGCGGCGACACCCAGCTGCCGCTGGCGACCATCGGCGGCGGCACGTTCTCGCCGCTCTCCAAGGGCCGCGTCGTCGGCCTCGAACTGCAGCTCAAATTCTAGCGCCGCCAACGGCGGGAACAGGAAGGCCCGGACCTCACGGTCCGGGCCTTTTTGCTTCTGCGGGCTGGCCTGCGGCGCCGATCCGATGGAGGGTTGCGGTCCCATGGCCAACCCGCCGCTCGACATCGACGCCCGGGGGCTTCGCTGCCCCTTGCCCGTGCTCAAGATGGAGGCGGCGCTGCGCCGGCTCTCGCCCGGGGCCCGGCTCCGCATCACCGCCGACGACCCCCTCGCCGCCGTCGATATCCCTCATTTCGCTCACCTCGGCGGCCATCTCTGCGAAAGCCTCGATGCGGGCGCCGGGCTTTGCGTCTTTCTTGTCACGCGGGGCGAAAAACCGTGACGTTCCGGGGGTGCGGCCTTGCCAGCCATGACCCCTCGGGCGCCAAATTGTTTTTCGGCATGGTAAAGGTTAATGTGCCGTGAAGCGCTCGCGCCAAGGGCGCGGTGTCGCCGGCGGGGCGCCTGCCGCAGCCGGCATCGGGGAGTCGAGGGGTTATGAGGGAAAAGCAGTCGATGGTCACTTCCGGACTTCGCCGGGCGCTGATGGGCGTCGCGGCGGCGTCGGCCCTTGCGTTCTCCGCAACGGGCGTCGCCCACGCCAATTACGAAATCGGCCTTAACGCATACACGCAGGGCCAGTACGACGTCGCCGTCGATATCTGGAGCCGCTTTGCGGTCGCCGGCGACGTGCGGTCGATGAAGGCGCTCGGCGATGTGTTTTCGGGCGCGGTGCTCGAGGACGCCAAGGGCGCGAAGATCCCGCTCGAAACCGGCAAGAAGATCGACAATGTCGAGGCGCTCCGCTGGTACTCGCTCGCGGCCTATCATCGTTTCAACGAAGGTTTCCAGACGCCGTCCGCTGAGGAGCGCAATGCGCAGATCCTCGCCGAGGAGCGTCTTCCTGAAATCCGCTTCCGCATGTCGACGAGCGATGTCAGCAAGGCTGAGAAGCTCGTTTCCGACACGTTCGAGCGCGGCAGCCCCTATGACCTCTACACGCTCGGCGACATGTATCGCCGCGGCGCCGGCGTTGAGAAGAACAACGTCAAGGCGCTGACCATGTACGCGCTCGCCAAGGCGCGCGGCGTCGGCGCGGCGTCGGTCGCGTTTGAAGAACTTGAAGCGCTGATGACGAAGAAGGAGGTCGACGGCGCGCTTGAAAACGTCGTCGGCTGGCAGCCGCCGCTTCCCGAGGAGCATACCGGCCAGACGCCGCAGCAAAAGGAACTCGAGCGCACCCGCAAGGAGCTTGAGGAGCTGCGCCTGCAGCAGGCGCTGTCGGCGATCGCCGACATCGACGTCGAACTGATCCAGCGCGGCCTCAAGTCGCTCGGCATGTATTACGG
>CAZNXR010000166.1:0-5655 GCA_964576815.1 uncultured Caulobacterales bacterium
TTTCGTTGATCCTCGTGATGAGCCGGCTGATCATCTGGCGATATTATTGAGGCGGCGGCGCGTCGGCGCCGTTGGAGCGTTTGTGGTGACGGCGGCCGCGTCCTTTCAGATCCTCGATCATGCGCCGTTCGACGATTTCGGCGAACGCCCGCCGGTCATCGACGGAGAGCCCGTCCACCGCCTCGATGACAAGGCGCGGCATTGACGGACGGCGTTGTCGCTCGAAGGCGTCGATCTTCGCAGCGACGGCTTCGGCGGCGGCGCGGTCGAAGGTTTCGGCGGTGAGCACGCCGATGAATTCCCGATGAAGCTCGCGTCCGTCGCGGAAGGCCGATGCGAAACTTGCGCGGTTCTCCCGGAACAGCGTCTTCAGCCGGTCGCGCACGGCCGGCGGCAGCGCATCAAACTCGGCATGCCGGTCGCCGTAGCGGGATCCATGGCTGGGCCGCGCACCGTCATGGCGATCGAAGCCCGGAAGGTTCGGGCCGGCGATGCGCCCGGCGACGAAGCCGCCGAGAAACACGTTCGCGGCGAGCGACAACGCGAGAAGGATGGTTACTGTTCTGCCCATGCGGCGACCTCCGCGCTGAAATCGCCGGCCGTTTCAAGCCCGGCCGTGAGATAGGCGTATGCCTCTTCCTCGCCGGCGACGGCGGCCGGCGCGGTGAGCGCCCCGACGGCGCCGCCGAGAACCACCATCGCGGCGCCGAGCATGGCCGGCGCAAACGGCCGGGCGAGCGCGCGCCATCCGAACGCGTCGGCGAGCGCGGCGAGCGGGCGCGTCCGGCGGGACCGCATCGCGCCGTCGTAATCGGCGAGCAGGCGCCGCTGAAATTCGGGGTCGGCGCCGGCCGCATCGCGCCCGAGCATCGCTTCAACCGCCGTCCAGTCTTCCGGTTTTTCGTCGTGCGCCATCATCTCTTCAACGCCCCCTCAGGCGAGCGCCGCGCGCACCGGCGCGAGGCATTCCTTCAAACTCTTGCGGGCGCGGGACAGCAGCGACTCGAGCGCCTCGACGCTCACTTCCATCACCGCCGCCGCCTCCGCGTTCGACAGTTCCTGATAGTGGCAAAGGACGATCGCCAGCCGCTGACGCTCGGGCAGCGCCGACATCGCGGTCTCGACCGCGCGCCGACGCTCGTGCGCCATCAGCTCCTGATCGGCGAGCGGTGCTTCGTCGGCGATGTCCGCCGCTTCGTCCGCAGGCCGCTCCGGACGCCGCTGGCGCAACCGGTCGATGCAGGCGTTCGCCGCCACGCGGTAAAGCCACGTTTCGAATTTCGCTGCGCCCGGCCGCCAACGATCGACGCTCCGCCAGAGTTTCATGAAAGTCTCCTGCGCGGCGTCCTCGGCGCTGGCGCGATCGCCCATCATCCGCACGCAAATCGCGAGGACGCGCGGCGAGTGGCGCGCGATGAGGCGCGAGGCCGCGAGCCGGTCGCCCCGGCCCGCGCGCATCGCCAGCACGTCGTCGCTGTCCTCGCTTGCGTCCAAGCCCCAGCCTTACGTCTTTGCGCGCCGCCGCGACCGGCGCTTGCCGTTCGGAAGGAGCGCCGCGCCTAACGACCGCCGCGATCGCCATGGCCGCGCTTGTAACCGGCGCGCGCTTCTTCTTCCGAAAGCCGCCCGTCACGGTTCTTGTCAAGTTCGTCGAAACGGGCGCGCGCGGCGTCCTCGAATTCGCGCCGATCGACGAAGCCGTCCTTGTTGGCGTCGGGGAAGCGCCTGGCTTTCATTTCCGTCCGCTTGGCTTCGTGTAGGGCCGCCATTTCCGCTTCGGTGATGAAGCCGTCCTTGTCGGCGTCGGCCTTGGCGAGGAATTCGCGGTGGCGCTCGTCGATTTCCTCGACCGAGATGCGGCCGTCGCCGTCCTTATCCGCCTTGGAGAATTTGCCGGGCCCGGCGAACGCCGCGCCGCCGATCAAAACGGCCGCCATCGACGCGGCGATCCCTTTTTTCATCATCATCAGTCTCCTTTTGGGTCGTGCTGCGCCCTCGGAGACTTAAACGTCCGGGCGGCGGGAATCCGTCGCGGCGCGCAGCCCGGCGCGGAAAGCGCCTGCAAGCCGGCTTTCGCCCGTTTCGCGGATCGCGGCCCCGACCCGCGGCCCGTTGATGTCGCCGATCTCCAGCGCTTCCCCGGCAAGGCCGACGGGCAGGTCCGCAAAGCAGAGCGCGCGGCGCAGCTCCGGCGAGTAGGCGGCGGAGGTGACGCGTCCCTGCGCCGCGCCTTTCGCAAAGACGCTCGCCCCCGGCGCAGCCGCGTCGGCGTCGGCGGCCAGAACGCAGATTTGGCGACGCGGCGGCGGCGCGGCGGACATCGCGCGACGGCCGTTGAACCAGGCGCGGTTGGGCGGGGCGAGATGGGGAAGCCCGATCTCGGCCGGCGTGCGCGCTTGGCCCGGCCCGGCCCGGTCAGCGCTTTGGAAGTCGACGCCGACGCGCGGCGTGCCGCCTTCGATGCGCAAGATGTCGAGCGCGTCGAGCCCGGCGGCGATGAGTTTGCCGGCCCGGCGCAGACGCTCCCACAAGGTCAGCGCTTCTTCCGCCGGGTAGACGATTTCGAGCCCCGGCGCCGCGCCGAAATTGATCGGCCGCACGGCGAGTTCAACGCCCCGCACGCGACCCTGCGCGGCGAGGTCGGCGCTCTGCACGTCAAAGCCCGCCGCGCTCGCCGCGTCACGCGCCTTGGGTCCGACGACGCCGAGCGCGGCGACGTCGCGGCAGACATTGGCGATGGTGACGGCGAAGCCGCGTTCTGCAAGTTGCAGGCGCCGGTCGGCGGGCACCGTCGTCGTCAGCAGATAAAGATCGCCGCCGAGGCGCGCGATCTCGGCGAAATCGACGACATCGCCGGCGCCGTCGAGGATGAGCCCGCGCGCGCTTTCCCCGACGCCGAGTTCGCCGACCGGCGTCGTCGTCAGGCGGGCGAGGAGCGCCGGCGCGCCCTCGCCGCGCACCGTGTAGCGGCTGAAGGGTCCAAGATCGACGAGCGCGGCGCCGGTCGAGGCGTGCGCGTATTCCTCCTCAACCGTCGTGTAGACGCGCGCCGCCGCCCAGCCGTTGACGCTCGTCCAGCTGTTGGCGGCGCTGAGCGAGGCCGCCGCCGCATAAAGCGGCGTCGCGCGCGGTTCGCCGGCGATATCGGCTGAAGCGGAAAAGATCATCGCCCGCTCCTCTTTTCTTTCGCATAGGCGAGCGCGCGTTCGGCGGCGCGCCGCCCGGCGCTGAGATTGACGCGCGCGCCGAGCTGGGCGTCCGGGCCGCAAAAGAAAAACCCGTCGATACCGGACATTTCCGCGAAGATGCGCCGCCGCTCGACGCCGATCGCGATCGGCGCCGCCGCGGGAACGATCGGTTCAAAGTCAACCGCGTCGATATCGATCGCGGCGCCGGGCGCGATCCGCTCAAACGCCGTCATCGCCGCCGTCTCGATCGCCTTCCTCGACACGGCGTCATCGGCGGCGTGAAGGCCGACCGGATGCAGCAGCATCGAGACGGTCGCCGCGTCGGCGGGCGCGAGGCTTTCATCGACGGCGCTCGGGATCGTCGCTTCGGCGATCAGCGCCTCGCCCGCGCCGCCGTCGAGCGCTGCGCGCCATGCCTGATGAATTTCCGCCGCCGAGGGCGCCAGCAGAAACCGCCGGTCGGGACGCGCCTTGACGATTGCCTCGTCCGGCGCGCGGCCGAGCGCCAGATGCGCGCGCACCGATCCAAGACGCGGGCCCGGCTGCGCGGCGGCGTTCGCGAATTCAATGTCGAGGCGCGCGCGGCTGACGAGGCCGAGAAAGCTTTCCTGCGCACCTTGGGCGGCGATGACGATCGGCGCGCGGATTTGGCCGCCGTCGTCGAGGGCGAGGCCCTCGACGCGGTCCCATTCGACGACGGCGCTGGCGATGCGATCCGTCTGGCGGAAGGCGACGCCGAGCGTCTGGCAGGCGCGGCGCAGCGCGGCGATGAGCGCGCGCCCGCCGCCCTCGATCATGGCGAGCCCGCCTTGCAGTCCGGCGGCGTCGCCCGACAAGCGGTGCGCCAGCGCCATCCAGCCATAAGGCTCGGTCGGGCGAACGCGCGCGCCAAGGAGCGCTTCGGCGCGCAGATAGTCCTCAAGCCGGGCGTCGGCGAAGCGCCCGGCAAGGCGCTGATCGAGCGAGGCCGACAGGTCGTCCGCAGGCGGAACGACGGCGCGGTCGGAGCCTGAAAACCACGGCCCGAACCGGCGCGCATCGTCGAACGCCCGATCCAGCACCTCGCGAAAGGCGTCCGCATCGGCGGCCGACATCGCCGCCGCCGCCTCGAACGCGAGCGAAGGATCGCCGCCGATGATGAGCGCCGCGCGGTCGGAGAAGCGCACCAGGGTTTCAAGCCGCCGGCGCGCGAAGGAGAGACCGTGCCGGTAGAGATCGAGCGTCTCGACGACGCCCGCATCGAGCGCCGCCGCGATCGGATCGCCGTCGTCGCAGAAAAAGCCCCGTGCGAATTCGCGCCGCTCGCGCGCGCCCGCGCCGGGTCCGCGTTCGATCACCATGACGCCGAGCCCGGCCTTCGCCATCAGACCCGCAGCGGCGAGCCCGTCCGGCGTATCGCCGAGGACGATGGCGTCGAGACCGCCTTCGATCGTCGGGCCGGGGCGCAGCACGGCCTTGGGCGCAGGCTTCGTCATGCTCATGCGCGCGCGAGCCTCATCGCGAGCGCGGCGGCGGCGCCGACCGCATCGATCGAGGGCGCCGGCGCGGCGACGGTTCCTTGCGAAAAGTCGCGCCGGCGCATTCCCCCCGCGGGATCGGCGCCGAGCGTCGTGTCGAACGATTGCGGCGCGCCGCAGGCGGGATCGAGACGGCGACCGATCGCGGCGGCGGCGGCGCGTCCGAGTATCTGCAAATCCTGGCCGGTCCATTCGCGCATCGCGCCGTTGTCGCGGATCGCCGCCGGGGCGTAGGGCGCGCGGGCGATGATCTCGCGGCCGCGGATTTCAAAACTCATCGGCATCGTTTCATCGAGTCGGCCCTCGATCATGGCGTCGCGCGCGCGCTGGAGCGCGCCTTTGTCTGCGGCGATATGATGAACCGCGCCGCTTTGCGTCCCCGCCCTGGCGCGCGGCTTTCTGGCGTAACGCAGGCGGATCGTCGCTTCGGTCCCGGCCTGACGCCGCAGCGGCGAGCCGCCGGCCTCGACGACGAGGCCCGCCGCGTCGGCGATGAGCGCGGAGGACGCCACGGCGCGCGCGGCGCGCAGTTCCTTTCCATCGTCAAGCTGGGCCGTCAGGGCGCGATCGCCGGCGCGCGCAAGGCGCACGAGCTTGCCTGTTTCAATCGTGACGCCGGCCTCCTTGGCGACGGCGGCGAGCGCGTCGTGGAGCGCTTCGGCGTCGACGCGCTGCGCGAGATCGCGCGCGCCGGCGTCAAACAGCGCGAGCGCTGATCCGGGTTCGTCGCCGGCGAGCCCTAACGGCGCGAGCGCGGACATCAGCACATGCGCTTTCAGCCCTTCATTCGAAAACCGGTCGTCAAGCACGTCGATGGCGCTCGCCCAGCGCGGATCGGCGAGTGCGAGGCCGTGCGGCGCGCCGCCGCGCGCGGCCGCATTCGGCGTCTCCGCGATCTCGTGCGATCGCGCCATCGCGCTGATGAAATCGGGCCAGCAATGTTCGAGCGC
>CAZNXR010000167.1:0-5648 GCA_964576815.1 uncultured Caulobacterales bacterium
TTAGATGATGCTTGGAGTCAATGCGGGGTTGGCGCCCGATCAAAAAGGCGGGCTTGCCGAGGCGCAACCCATGGGGCCTGCGATGATCCGGCTGTTTGCGGAGCGCGATCAGAAACTCGTCGCTCTGCCGCCAGAAACCGCCAGCATTCAGAATGCGATCTGGATCGATATGCTGCGCCCGCGCGGCGAAGACGAGGCGATGGTGGAGAATGCGCTCGGGCTGGATATTCCGACCCAGGAGGAGATGCGCGAATATGATCCTCTTCGCGATCCTTCCCTTTCTGTTCTTCAAGCGGAAGGGCTGGCTTTGACTGGAAAGCCGCAGGATATGGCGCTTTTCGCGACACCGGTCCGGCGCGCGGCGATCGACGGCGCGGATGCGCTAAACCGGGAAATCGAAGCGGCCGCGCTTTCCTTCGCGTCCGATGACGCGCTCGGCCGCCGGTGGTCCGCCGATAACGGCTATCCCGGTTACACCTCCTACGGATCGATTCCCGATCTCGTCTCGCGCGCGTCTTGTTTCGCCGCTTTGAAGAAGGCGCTTGATCGCGAAGCGGCGGCCTTCGCTGACGCGCTCGCCTTCGATCTCGGCCGCGCCCGGCTGAGGCTCGACAATATCTGGGTCAACGTCATGCCGAAGGGAGGGTTTCACAGCGGGCATATTCACCCGCACAGCGTGCTGTCGGGAACCTATTATGCGCGCGCGCCCAAGGGCGCTGCGGCGATCCGGTTCGAGGACCCGCGCCTTACGATGATGATGGCGGCGCCGCCGCGGCGCGAGGACGCGCCGCTTGCCTTGCGATCATTCGTCTACATGACGCCTGAAGAGGGAACGGCGCTGCTTTGGGAGAGCTGGCTGCGGCACGAAGTCGTCCGCAACGACTCAGGCCGGCCGCGCATTTCGGTCAGTTTCAATTACCGGTGGGGCTGAACGCGTCGTCGTCAGCGCCGCAGACCGAACGTCATCAGGCGCGTGCCGATTTTTTCATCGATGACGTTGAAACCGCAGCGCTCGAGGATCGCGCGGCAGGCTTCATGCGTGCGCGCGCCCCGTCGCTCGGCGCCGGTATCGAGCGCGACGGCGCGCACGATCGGCCAGGCGCCGCCGACGCCTTCGAGAACCTCCGGCTCGGCGCCCTCTGCGTCGCATTTGATGAGGTCAATGCGCGTCAGCGCCGCCGCGCGCGCGAAGCTCTCGATCGTCACCGCCCTTTTCCGGACCTGCGGGCCGTCGGCGAAGACAGAGGAGTCGGCGCGTTCGGACGCAAGCGCGAATTCGATGTCGCCGTCCGCCTTCCAGATCACGACGTCATGCGCGGCGGCGTTCGCCAGCGGTCCGATGTTCCGCCGAAGACACGCCAGCGCCGCCGGATCCGGCTCGAAGCAGTGAACCCTTGCGCCATAACGCGCGCAGACATGCGCAAACTCGCCGGCATTGGCGCCGATATCGAGAACGACGCTCTCGGCGGACAGCGTCACATGCCGGTTGACGCCGTATTCGCGTTCGAGCCGGTCAAGGCGCGCCGCCCAGCCTTTTCGATAAAGCTTCCAGCGAAGCGGAGAAGGCACGGCGATGCGCCGGCCGTCGATCAGCACGAAGAGCCCGTCCGGCGTTTCCTCCAGCGCGACGCGCACATTGCCGCCGATTTTCAGCGCGGCGAGGACGTCTTGGCGGAAGAGTTTGAACCGCTGGCCGGGGGGAATCTGCATTGAGCAATTGGTGAGGGACGCTTAGGCGCTATAGTGACGCGGGCCCGCGAAGTCACGCAATGGGACGGGAGAGCGCCATGACCAGAATGTCGATACTTGAAGTGGAGCGGGAAGATCTTGCGAAGTCGCGATTGGCGGAGGGCGCTGCGCCCGCGCCGGGAAAGGGGCAGGCGCTCGTCCGGGTCGATCACTTCGCGCTGACCGCGAACAATGTGACCTACGGCGTCGTCGGGGGGAAGATCGGCTACTGGAACTTCTTTCCGGCGGCGGAGAACTGGGGCGTCATTCCGGTCTGGGGTTTTGCCGACGTGGTCGCTTCGCGCGCGGAAGGAATCAGCGAGGGCGAGCGCCTTTACGGCTATTTCCCGATGGGGACGCATCTTCTGATGACGCCGGGGAAGCGGACCGCAGAGCGGCTGGTCGATGCGAGCCCGCATCGCGCCAGCCTGCCGCCGGTGTACAATTCCTATGCGCGCGTCGCGGGCGAACCCGAATATGACGGCGCGCTCGACGACTTGCGCGCGCTGCTTTTCCCGCTCTATGCGACCTCATTCTGCCTCTATGATTTCCTGAGTGATAACCAGTGGTTCGGCGCCCGCCAGGTCATCATCGTCAGCGCCTCTTCTAAGACAGCGATCGGTCTCGCCTACGCGCTTGCGCAGGATGGCGCCGCGCCGAGGCGGGTGGCGCTGACGTCTGCGCGCAACGAGGGAATGGTTGAGAGGCTTGGTCTTTATGATTCCGTCGTGACGTATGACGCGCTTGGCGGCGTTGACGCAGGCCTGCCCGCCGTCATCGTCGATATGTCGGGAAACGGCGGCGTATTGTCGGCGCTGCATGCCAGGCTCGGCGATAACATGCGTTATTGCTCCAATGTCGGCGTCACCCACTATGAAGAGAACACGATGGGGCCCGGTTTCATCCGCGAGCGAAGCGCGATGTTCTTCGCGCCGGGACACATGCAAAAACGCGCCAAGGACTGGGGAGCGGGCGTTTTCGATCGAAAGGCCTTCGCCTTCTGGCGAGACGCCGCCGTCCGGAGCCGCGACTGGCTGAGCATCGACCGGACGAGCGGGCCTGCGGCCATGGAGGCGGCGTTTCATCGCGTACGCAAAGGCGAGATGCGCCCTGAAACCGGCGTCATCGTCAGGCCGTGAGCGGGCCTACGAAGCGCGCAGCGTCATCTTGATCGGCCCCTCGGCGCGCCCGTTCACGAACTGATCGACGTAAGGGTCGCCGGCGTCGCCGATTTCATGCGCCGCGCCGCGCCAGATGATCCGGCCTTCATGCAGCATCGCGATGTCGTCGGCGATCTTGCGCGCGGAAATCATGTCGTGGGTGATGGAGATGGCGGTTGCGCCGGCTTCCTTCACCCGCTCCACGATCAGATTGTTGATGACGTCGGCCGTGATGGGGTCGAGACCGGTCGTCGGCTCGTCGAAGAAGAGGATCGAGGGGTCGGCGGCGATGGCGCGGGCGAGGGCGACGCGCTTTTGCATCCCCCCGGAGAGTTCGGACGGCGACAGCAATGCGACTTCCGCCGGCAGGCCGACCTTGGCGAGGCACTCGATCGCCTTGTCTTTCGCGGCGGCGGCGCCTTTTCGCTCGCCATGGATCAAGCGGAAGCCGACATTCTCCCACACTTTCAGGCTGTCGAAGAGCGCGGCCCCCTGAAACAGCATGCCGATCTGGCGCGTGCGCCGCTCGCGGTCCGCCTGCGACCCTTTGATGACGCTGACGCCGTCGATGAGGATATCGCCCGCATCCGCCGGGATGATGCCGAGAATGCACTTCAGCAGCACGGATTTGCCGGTGCCCGATCCGCCGATCACGACAAGCGACCGGCCGGCCTCAAGGTCGAGATCGACGCCGGTCAGAACCGCCTTCGGCCCGAAGGATTTCTTCAAACCACGGATCGAGATTTTCGGGACTTCAGCGCTCATCTCAGAAGTCCACGAAGAGCGAGGTCATGACGTAATTCGAGGCGAGGATCGCAACCGCCGAGGCGACCACGGCCGATCTTGTCGCCGCGCCCACTCCTTGCGCGCCGCCGGCGCTCTTGAAGCCGAAATAGCAGCCCATCACGGAGATGAGGAAACCAAACACGCCCGCCTTGATCAGGCCCGACGCGACGTCGCCCGCCGTGATGAACTGGTCGATGTTGCGAATGTAAGTCGCGCCTTCGAAATCGAGCGCATAAACGGCGACGAGCCACCCGCCGAAGATGCCGATCAGGTCGGCGACCAGCACCAGAACCGGCAGCATGATCGTCGTGGCGATGATGCGCGGCGAGATCAGATATTTATACGGATCGACGGCGAGCGTCGACATCGCGTCGATCTGGTCGGAGACGCGCATCGCGCCAAGTTCGGCCGCCATGCCTGAGGAAGATCGTCCAGCGACCATCAACGCGGCGAAGCCCGGGCCAAGCTCGCGCACGATCGAGACGGACAGGATCTGCGGCAGAAACGTCTCGGCGTTGAAGCGCGCCGACCCGTCGTAAATATTGAGCGCCAGCGCCGCGCCGGTGAAGATCGCGGTCAGTCCGACGACAGGCAATGAGTTGAAACCTATGCGCAGCGCCGCGAGAAAGAACTCGCGCGTGTAGAAAGGCCCCGACAGCCAGGCGAAAGCGCCGCGTATCGCGAAGATCGTCATCGCCCCGATCTCAGCGACGGCGCTGAGCGTTCCACGCCCGATGGCTGCGACCGGATTGGTCACGGTGTCGTCCCCTCAAGGCCGGTAAGCGACAAACCCGCCGGCGCGCCGGCGAAGAGGTAACGGCGCTCCACCCGTCCGCCAAGTGCGCCTTGGCCGCGGGGGCCGGACAATCCGCCGACGGCGGTCAAGAGTTCGTAACCAAGGGTGCCGCAACGGGCCGCCTGTTCGTCGATCAGCAGGGCCATCCCGAAAAATTCCGCCCGGTCGCCGATTCGGGGCGCTTTGTTGACGGCTGAGATGTCGAGCACAATCAGGTCCATCGACACCCGTCCGGCGATCGGGCAGAGGACGCCGCCGAGCACGGCGCAGCCGCGATTGGAGCCGCTGCGGGGAAAGCCGTCGCCATACCCTAGCGAGACCGTGGCCAGCTGCGTGCGCCTTTGCGCCTGAAATGTCGCTCCGTAGCCTACGGCAGCGCCGCCCGCGATCTCGCGCGTCTGGATGACGGGCGCCGTCAACGTCGCCGCTGGCGTAAGGCCGTTCGCGTGGGTATCATGCGGATCGACGCCGTAAAGACCGACGCCAAGGCGCACCATGTCGTAGGCATAACGCGCGCCGAAGAGCGCCCCGCCGGAGGACGACAGGCTGCGCCGCGCGTTGGGGAACAAGGCGGCCGCCTCTTCAAAGTCCCGCCGCTGGCGTTCGTTCTTCGCGTCGGTCGGATCGGAAGCGCAGGCGAGGTGGCTCATCGCTAGCGTAATGTTGAGCCCGCGGATCGCGCGCGCCTCGGCGACATCGCCGGGCGAAAGGCCGAGCCGGTTCATGCCGGTATCGATGTGAAGCGCGGCGCCTGCGCCGGGAGCGGCCTCTGCCCATAACTGCGCCTGCTCCAGTGAGTTCAGAACCGGCGTCAGCCGATAAGTGCGATAGTATTCGATCGTCTCCGCAAAAGGGCCGTTGAAAACGAAAATCTCCGGTCTTTCTCCAAGCGCGGCGCGCAAGGAGGCGCCTTCCTCGGAATAGGCGACAAAGAAAGTGCGGCAGTTGACCTCGGCCGCGAGCGCGCGCGCGACCGGCGCCGCGCCAAGCCCGTAGGCGTCGCATTTGACGACGGCGGCAGGCTCGGCGCCCGGCGCGGCTGCGGCGAGTCGCCGGTAATTCGCGGCGATCGCGGAAAGGTCGATATCGAGACGGGGATTGGCGGCGCGCATTCGGAACGGTGCCTCAACAGCCTGTCAGCATTAAGGGGTTTGGCGGCCCATCCAAGGCGCGTCAGT
>CAZNXR010000168.1:0-5592 GCA_964576815.1 uncultured Caulobacterales bacterium
GGGCGCTATGACGAGGCGATCACCGTCTATGCGGCGGGCGAGGCGCTGCACCCGAACGATGCGCGTTTCGCGCGCCATATCGGCCATCGGTTGATCAGCCTACGTCGTTTTGCGGAGGCGGAAGCCGCGCTGACGCGCGCCGCGACCCTCGCCGCCGCCCTGCCAGACGAGACGGAGCGCGACGGTCTTCCCAATGCGGCGGGCGTTCCGACGTCAACGCTGAAAGGCAATATCTGGTACCACCTCGGCCTCGCGCATTACCTGCAAGGCGAATTCGACGCCGCTGCGCGCAGCTACGCCGGCGCCGCGGCGCTGGCGCACAATCCGGATGCAGCCGCCGCGGCGCTCTACTGGCTCTATCTCTCGCTGAGGCAGGCAGGCGACGAGTCAGGCGCGAAATCCGCGCTTGCCGCCGTCGACGCCAATTGGACGCTGATCGAAAACGGCGTCTATCACGAGCTGGCGCTCTGTTTTCGCGGGGATGTGGATTGCGAGGCGATCCTTGCGCGGGCGCGCGTGGCAGAAGGGATCGACTACGCCACGCCCGCCTACGGCGTCGCCATGCAGCGCCTCATCTCCGGGGACCGCAAGGCCGCCCGCGCGCTGCTGAAGGAGATCGTCGCCCGCGATAACAGCGCCGCCTTCGGCCGCCTCGCCGCGGAGGCGGAACTGGCGCGCCTTTAGGCCGGGGTGGCGGTCCCTTCTCGCTTTGCTATCATGTGGGCGGAAAACGAAGGGGAGTCCATCATGAAACGATCCATCACCGCCGCCGCGGCGCTTGCCGCGCTGTCGCTCGCCGCGCCCGCCGCCGCACAGAAAGACGTGGTGATCAAACTGCCGGACGGGATCAAGCGGCCGGACCTGAAACCGGCGGGGTCAGAGCCTCAGCCCGTGACGGTGCGCGGCTGCATCGTCAGCGAGACCTTCAACACCCAGTCGGCGACGGATTATTCGATGCAGTTCCGCATCCGCACCGCGACGGGTTTTGAAATGTTCAATTTCACCGGCGACTACATCGTGCGCGCCAATCCGGCTTCCTTCACGCTTGCGACGCGGGACGAGACGCTGCGCTGGACGCGCATTATGGATGCGATCGAGCGCGCCGCGCAGGAACAGCGCACGATCGACGTCTCCTACGACAACCGGAATCAGCGTGTCTTCGGCATCTCCATCAACTGGAACGAGGCATGCCTGCCCTGACGCCATGAGCGCAGCAGCTTTGAGCCGCGACTGGCGCGTCCGTATTGTCGAGAACGGCCGCGACGGCGAAGTCCTCTATGAGGAAGGGGGCCGCGCGCTGTCCTTGCGTCGAAGGCTGGGACAGCCTCGTCATATTCCATACGCAGCCCTATCGCGCAGGCGCCGTCGCGGCCGCGCGCGTCACGGCGGCGGGCGCGATCGTCTGGCGCACGGAAACGGCGCTGGGGCGGGTCGAGGAAGCGCTGCCGGACCCAGACCACCCTGCCTTCATCGGCGCGCGCCCGCGCATCAAGGGCAAGGTCCCCGAACCGCTGCTCGTCGTCATCGATCGAAAGACCGGTGAGGCCGCTACGCATTCGCTGCTCGTCGAGTGACGGCGCGGTCCATCAATGTGGCGGGCTGAAGTCCGCCCTACAAGCGGGCCCGTTTGCGCGCTAAGGATTGGGCTGTGAACGGGGCCGCCGCATGATCCAGCTTTTCGAGAACCTGATACCGCCCGCCGCCGTCGCCGACATTCGCGCGGCGTTCGCCTCGATCGCTTTTCGCGACGGTAAGGCGAGCGCGGGCGCGCAGGCGCAGCTTGTGAAAGACAACCTCCAGGCCGTGCCGGGCGATGCCGCCGGCGACCGCATCAAGGCGATGCTCGCCGATGCGGTCTTCCGGCATCCGGAGTTTCGCCTCGCCATGCGCCCGAAGCGTCTCAGCCCCATCGTGCTCAGCCGGTATGAGCCCGGCATGGAGTACGGCGCGCATGTCGATCACCCGCTGTCGGGCGAGGACATGCGGCGCGACGTTTCGTTCACGCTGTTCCTCAGCGAGCCCGATAGCTACGAAGGCGGCGCGCTTGTCATCATCGACGGCGGCGGCGAGCGCGCGTTCCGCCCCGCGGCGGGAACGCTTGTCGCCTATCCGGCGACCAGCATTCACCGCGTATCGACGGTGACGCGCGGCAGCCGCCTTGCCGCCGTCGGCTGGGCGCAGAGCATGATCCGCGACGCCGCGGAGCGCGAGCTGCTCTACGACCTCAACGTCGCGCGGCTCAATCTCTTCGACCGCCACGGCAAGTCGGCGGATTCCGACAGGCTCGCCAAATGCGCGGCGAACCTGTTCCGGAAGTGGGCGGACCTTTAAAGATCGCTCAGTGATTTCACTTCGATCGGGCCGAGGCCGAGCGAGGCGACGCCCGCTTCGATTTTCGCGCGGTCGCCGACGATGATCCAGACGAGGCTTTCCGGGTGCACGACTTCCGATGCGGCGGCGGCGATGTCGGCGAGCTGGAGCGCCTCATATTGCTCCTTCAGCGTTTCGGGGTAATTCCACGGCCGCCCGAAGCGGTTGGAGCTCGTCAGGCTGCCGAGCACGTCGCCCGAGGTTTCGAACGAGCCCGGAAGCGAGCGCGTGTTGTTGTCGATGGCGCGCTTGAGCTCCACCGCCGTCGCCGGGCGCGCGCTCTTGAAGCCTTTCAGCTCCTTCAACAATTCGGCGAGCGATTCTTTCGTCTTGTCGGTCTGCACCGGCGCATAGACGAGATAGGGCCGCTGGCCGCGCGCGTCCTGCAGGAAGGTGTAAGCGCCATAGGCCCAGCCCTTGTCCTCGCGCAGATTCATGTTGACGCGCGCGGTGAACTGGCCGCCGAGAATGTCGTTCATCGCGTTGATGGCGATGGCGTTCGCCGCGCCCGAGGGGGGCGCGACATGGCCGGCGAGGATCAGCGACTGCGGCGAGCCCGGCTTGTCGACGAGGATGACGCGGCCCTTCGCCGGGCGCACCACCGCCGCGACGTTCTTCTGCGGAACCGCGCCGGCAGCGCCGCGCCAGTCGCCGAAGGCGCGCTCAAGCAGCGGCTTGATCTCCGCCATCGTCGCGTCGCCCGCGACGAACAGCGTCGCATTGTCGGGCCGCAGCCATGTCTGATGGAACTTCGTCAGGTCCTCGCGCGTCAGCGCCTTGATCGCATCAACCTCGCCCGATCCGGTGAAGGGAACGCCGTAGGCGTGGCCCTTCCCGTACATCACCGGCGGCAGAAGGCGCAGCGCAAGCTGCACCGGCTGGGCCTTTTCCTGCTCGATCTGCGCCAGCCAACGTGCGCGCAGCTTTTCGATTTCGCCATTGTCAAAAGCGGGGTTGCGAACGACATCCGCCATGATGTCGAGCGACGGGGCGAGATTATCCTTCAACGCCGACAGGGTGACGCCCGTCATGTCGAGATTGGACCCGACGCCCAGCTGCGCGCCGAGGCCTTCAAGCTCCGAGGCGATCTGAAGTGCGGTGCGCCGCTTCGTTCCCTCGTCCAGCATCGCGCCCGCGAAGGAGGCGGTCCCGAGCTTTGCGCCCGACGCGTCGGAGGCGTAGCCGGCGTCGAATTGCAGCGCGACATTGACGACCGGCACGGTCGGCCGGTTGGCGAGCACGACCTTCATGCCGTTCCGGAGCGTCGTTTCCTCGATCGCCGGGAAGGTGAGATCGGGCGAAGACGTCACGGCGGGCAGGCCCGCCTTGCGGTCGACGCTTGAGGCCGCCGTCGAATATTCCGGGAACGGAAGAACGCTCAGCTGGTAATAGCCGGCGCCCATCACGTCGCGCGCAGCCGCCAGCACGTCAGCGGGCGTTGCGGCGTTCAGCCATTCAAGCTGTTGCAACACGAAGCCCGGATCGCCGGCGTAAAGCGCGCCTTCGGCGAGCGCGGTCGCCTTGCCGCCGAAGCCGCCGACCTTTTCAAGCCCGCGCAAAACGCCCGCTTCGATCGAGGTTTTCGACCGTTTCAGCTCCGCTGGCGTCGGCCCCTTCGCCAGAAATTCGGCGACGACCTTCTCCATTTCGGCTTCTGCTTTTGCGGGATCGACTTCTTTCTTCGGATCGACCGTCACCGACCAGAAGCTCATCAGCTCCTGCTCCTGCAGGCTCGCCGTCGCCGCGGTCGCGAGTTCGAGGTCATAGACGAGGCGCTGGTAGAGCCGCGATGTCTTGCCGCCGCCCAGAATGTCGGCGGCGAGCGTCAGCAGCACCGCCTCGCGCGTCGAGCGGCCGGGCGCGACCCAGTTGCGGTCGATTTTGACCTGCGGCACGCGGTCATACATGATTTCTTTCTTCGACTGGACCAGCTTCGGCGCATTCGACTGCGCGCGCACAAGCGGCGGACCGGCCTCGATATGGCCGAAATATTTCTCGACCTTTTCGCGCGCGGTCTTGGCGTCGATGTCGCCGGCGAGGACGAGCACGGCGTTCGCCGCGCCGTAATACTCCTTGAACCAGTTCTTCACCGTATCGAGGTCGGCGGCGTTCAGATCTTCCATCGAGCCGATGGTCGAATGGCGATAGGGGTGGCCCGCCGGCAGCAATCCTTCGAGTACGGAATATTCCATCCGGCCATAGGGCTGGTTGTCGCCCTGGCGCTTCTCGTTCTGCACGACGCCGCGCTGCTCATCGAGCTTCTCCTGCGTCACCGCGCCGAGAAGGTGGCCCATGCGGTCCGATTCCATCCACAAGACGCGATCGACCGCCGGGGTCGGCACCGTCTGGAAGTAATTCGTCCGGTCGAACCAGGTCGTGCCATTGAGGTCCGTGCCGCCGACTTCCTCCAGCGGCAGGAACCACTCGCCGTCATAATGCTCGGTGCCGTTGAACATCAGATGTTCGAACAGGTGCGCAAAGCCGGTGCGGCCCTGCGGCTCGTCCTTCGAACCGACATGGTACCAGATCGACACGGCGACCAGCGGCGCCTTCCTGTCCTCATGCACGACGACGCGCAGTCCGTTCGCCAGCGTGAACTGCTCATAGGGCAGCTTGATCTCGGCGGCGGAAGCGGCGGAGGCGAGCGAAAGCGCCGCGGACGCGGCGGCGAAAGCGAAGCGGTTCATGAAAGCCCCTGACGGTGACGGACGCGAAAAACCATTCGGGAAAAGACGTTAAGGAGCCGTGCGCCGGGGTCAAGCGCGGAAAAACGCCTCAGCGCGAGGGAAGGGCGGTTCGGCGCAAAGGCGGCACGCCAGCGCTTCGCGCTACTTCGGCGCCCTCTTCGCCAATATCCGCTGCAGCGTCCTGCGGTGCATCCCTAACCGCCGCGCCGTCTCCGAGACGTTGTGGCCGCAGAGTTCATAGACGCGCTGGATGTGCTCCCAGCGGACGCGGTCGGCGCTCATCGGGTTTTCGGGGGGCTCCGGCCTGGTGCCGCCGCGGGCGAGCAGGGCCTTTTCGACGTCGTCGGCGTCGGCGGGTTTCGAGAGATAGTCGATCGCGCCGGCTTTGACCGCGGCGACCGCGGTCGCGATGTTGCCGTAGCCCGTCAGCATGATGACGCGGCAATCTTCGCGGATGTCGTGGATGGCGTTGACGACCTCGATGCCGTCGCCGTCTTCAAGGCGCAGGTCGACGACCGCGAAGGCGGGCGGGGTC
>CAZNXR010000169.1:0-5589 GCA_964576815.1 uncultured Caulobacterales bacterium
GCGCCGGATTGGGCGCCCTGATCGATCGAAAGGCCCATGCCATGAACAAGAACGAATTCATCGACCGCGTCGCCGACCTCTCGAACATGAGTAAGGCGGACGCGACGCGCGCGGTCGATGCGGTGTTCGACGCGATCACGCAAGCGCTCAAACGCGGCGACGATGTGCGCCTGGTCGGCTTTGGAACCTTTTCCGCGAACCGGCGTGAAGCGCGCGACGGCCGCAATCCGCGCACCGGGGAAACGATCAAGATACCGGCCTCGATTCAGCCGAAGTTCTCCGCCGGCAAAGGCCTCAAGGACGCACTGAACTAACCGCATCCTCGCTTGCTCCGGCGCCGGTTCCTGGTCTAGGCGATCGAAGAGGGCGGTTAGCTCAGCTGGTAGAGCGGCTGGTTTACACCCAGTAGGTCGGCGGTTCGATCCCGTCACCGCCCACCAGACTTCGCCGTTTGTTTTGCGTCGCCCACCTGCGGCAGACGGACTTCGGCGCGCGGAGCCGACGCGACCCAATGTTTGCCGCCGGCGTGGACGAAAGCGCCCGGCGTTGACCGCATGAGCGGGTGAGCGGAGAGTGCGGCAACGACGCGCGACTGGGGGCGTCTTCACTTGCGAGGCGCCTTGAGCGGACCTTCGGCTTCCCGCACCCGCAAGCTTGGCATCGTCATGTGCACGGCGCTTGTCGTCGGCAACATGATCGGGTCTGGCGTTTACCTGTTGCCGGCCTCGCTGGCCCCCCTTGGATGGAATTCGATCTTCGGCTGGGTGCTGACGATCGCGGGCGGGCTTTGTCTTGCCTTCGTGTTTGCCGCGCTCGCGCGCGCGATGCCGCGCGCCGGCGGACCTTACGCCTACACGCGCGCCGCCTTTGGGCCTGCGGTCGCCTTTATGGTTGCGTGGAGCTACTGGATCGGCGTCTGGGTCGGCAACGCTGCGATCGCAACCGCCGGCGTCAGCTATCTCACGGTCTTCTTCCCCGAACTCGCCACGACGACAGGCCTTCACGCGGTCGTCACGCTCTGCATCATCTGGACGCTCACGGCGGTCAATTGCCGCGCCGCCTCGCTCGCCGGCGGCGTTCAGGTCGTCTCGACCGTGCTGAAGCTCCTGCCGTTGATCGCGGTCATTATTCTCGCGGCGCTCATTCTCGGCGAGAAGGGAGTCAGCGCGATCCAGCCCTTCGACGCGGAAACGATCGCCATCGGTCCCATCACGATGGCCGCGACGCTCGCGCTCTGGAGCCTGTTAGGCCTTGAGTCCGCGACAGTGCCGGCCGAACAGGTCAAGGAGCCGGAGAAGACGATCCCCCGCGCGACGATGATCGGAACGATCCTTACCGGGACCATCTACCTTTTCGTCTGCACCTCGGTGATTCTGTTGCAGCCGCCGGAGGCGGTCGCGGCCTCGAACGCGCCGCTCGCGGACTTCATCGCCGGGCGCTGGGGCGCGGATGCAGGCCGCATGCTCGCATTCTTCGCCGCGATCAGCGTTTTCGGCGCCTTGAACGGCTGGATTCTCGTTCAAGGCGAACTCGCCGCGGCCATGGCGAAAGACGGCGTCTTCCCGAGCTTTCTAGCGAAAGCGTCCGCCCGCGGTGCGCCCGTCAACGCGCATCTTGTGTCGAGCGGTCTTCTGACCGGCGTCGTCCTGCTCAATTACTCAGAAACGCTGATCGGCCTTTTCAATTTCGTCGCGCTCCTGTCGACGACGTCGATCCTCTTTATGTATCTGGCGGTCTCTCTCGCAGCGCTGAAACTCAATGCAGCCGGCGCCGTCAACCGGTCGCTTGCGCTCGCAGTCATCGGAGCGCTTGCGGCGGCGTATGCGCTCTGGACCATCTACGGCGCGGGGCTCAGGCCCTTCGTCTGGGGGCTCGCGCTTCTCGCCGCCGGTCCGCCGGTCTATCTGATGATGCTGCGCGCAGGCGTCAGTCGGAAAGTTCCGTAATCAGCACATGCCAATGGTCGAGCGCGCCGTCGATTGAAGCGACCGGCGCGCGCTCGTTGAGACCGTGAGCGAAATCATCGGATGGCTTCATGAAAAGCCCGGCGACGCCGTAGCTGTCGACGCCCTGCAGGCGGAAGTGCAGGCTGTCCGTCGCGCCCGCGGACATTTGCGGAATGACCGGCAGGCCGGGATAGCGCCGCTCGATCGCTTTCTTGACCGCCGCCAAAACGTCCTCGCGCATCGGCGAGGGCGGACCCGCCAGCGTATTTTCGAGGCGCCGGATCGTCGCGCCATCGTCATCGACGACGGCGAGAAGCTGCGCCTCCACCTCCTTAGGATCGACGCCCGGGAAGATGCGGCAGTTGACGGAAACACTGGCGCGTTGGGGGAGCGCGTTCAGCGCATGGCCGCCGGCGAGCATCGTCGCGACGCAGGTCGTCCCGAGCTGACCGACATATTCAGGATCGGCGCGCAGCGCGGCGATCGCGCGCCTGTCGGTCGGTTTCTCCGCATAGCGCAGCATCGCCTTGCCGAGCGGCCCTTCCGTCATCGCGCCCGTCACGCGGAAGAACTCGCGCGTCGTGTCGCTCGCCTGCGCCGGGAAGTCGTAGGCGCCGATGCGGTCGATAGCGCGTGCGAGGCGATAGATCGCGTTTTCCTTGCTAGGCCGGCTGGAATGGCCGCCTGGATTGGTAAACGTGATCTCGAAATCGGCGTAGGTTTTCTCCGCGGTCTGAAGATTATAGGCGAGCGGCGTTCCGTCCTCGCGCAGCGTGCCGCCGCCGCCATCGGTGTTGAGCACCATAAACGCGCCCCTGAAGCGCTTCGACAGCGTCTCCGTCGTCACCATCGTCGTTTCTTCGTCGCCGGAGAGGACGAGGACGACGTCGCGCTGCGGCGCGAAGCCTTCCGCCTTGAGGCGCAGGAGCGTCGCGACCGCCATCGAGATATCGAACTTGTTATCGACCGATCCGCGCCCAAAGACGTAGCCGTCTTCGACGACCGCGGTGAATGGATCGCGAGTCCAGTCCTCGGGGATTGCTTCAACGACATCGAGATGGCCGGAAATAAGAAGCGCCGGCGCATCGGTCTTGCCCCGATAGGTCGCAATAAGGGTCGTCGCCGGGCCGCTGCGGTCGATTTCTACATCGGCTTTTGCAAAGCCCCCTTTGATGAGAAGGCTCGCGAGGTAGTCCGCATAGGCGCCAATCGCCGGGTCGCCCTCGACGGATCGGAAATTCACCGACCGCGACAGGATTTCGAGCGCGCGCACGTCGTTTGCGGAAGGCGTAAGGTCCGCTTCGGCGGCGGCTGGCCCTGCGAGAAAGACTGCGGCGAGTAGGCGAAACGCGGGCATAGGTATCCTCTCGGGCGAGCGATGCAGCGCCGACAGAGTAAGACGGCGCCCGCCTGCGGGGCAATCCGGGCCGCGCTCTCGTGAACGCTGCGAATGGGAGAGCAAAACCGCTTCGCCGCTTCAACCGCGCATGGTGCGCCGCGTCCGGTGACGTTATCCGGAAGCGAAAAGAAGCGAAAGCAGCGACGGCAGAACCGAAAGAGAGATGGTCGCAGAAAAAGTGCTCAGGGTCCCCGCGCCAGGAGTGCCCGCAGGAACCCTGAGGTTCGCCGATCCCAACCGGCGTAGGTTGCGCCGGGGCTCACAGGGATCGAAGACCGCATCGTTCAGCAGTCAACGGGCGGGGCGCGCGCCTTCAAATGGCGCGGCGACGGCGTAACCGTCGTGTCCATTGACGGAAACGTCGATCCGACGACTCGGCCTCTGCTCAATGATGCAGAGACCGTTAAGGGCGGCTGCTCGTCGTCGTTCGCCGCCGCCGCAAGGCAGACGACGCACGCCGAAGGGTGATGATCGCTCTCTCCAGCGACGTCTCCGGCATGCGCGCCGCCCATGCAGATCGCGAAGATGAGCGCCATCGCCGCGAACGACGACCCGAGCGGATTGATCCGCATGCGGTGTATTCTCAACAAGGCGTTCGCGATTGCGGACATAGGGCTTAAGGTACTAGGTCACAGGCGCCGCCGTGATACTATCACGCCCCCTATCGGCGACGCGCTGCGGGGCGGCGACCGGTCCGCCGGCGGACTGCGCACAGGCTACCCGGTCGCAATCGCCAAAGGCCTCGATAAAGACATCGGAAATGGCCATGCCCGCCGGCGCGAGCATGGATTCGACGACTTCGTTGCTGAGGCCGATCGACCGCGTGCGCCCGCACTTGGTGCAGGTGACGAATGCGCCGATCGCCGCACGCGTTTCCGGCGTCAGCGCGACAAAGGCGTTAAGGCTCGCGATCTTGCGCGCCAGACCGCGCCCGATAAGGCTGTCGAGCGCGCGATAGATGGTCATCGGCGCCCTGAGACCTTCATCATGCAATCGGTCAAGCAAAGCGTAGGCTTTGAGCGGCTCCCCCGCGTCAATCAACTGCGCGTAGACCATCTCCTCATTGCGAGACATCGGCCGTTGATCGACGACGCCCTTGCGATGCGTAGCCGACGCGCTTCTCGCCGCCGCGGCGGCGGTTCCTGCGAATCCCATTGATTTCTCCCATTGAACGGTGCGCCCGGACGGGCGCTTCAGGCTCAAGACCGAGGAGAAAAGGCAGGGGGAGCTCTGGATCGGCGCAAGAGCGCCGGCGGCGCGGGAGGCGCCGGGGTCGGCGCGGCGGCGAGCCTTTCGGAGGGCGCGGCGACGGGCTCGGCGACCGCCGATTCCGTCGTCGGCGCTTGATGATCGGCCGACTGGACGATTGCGCAAATCACGCATTCGGCGAGGGATTCCGGCGCTTCGTCACTATGGCCCGCCGCATGGGCGGCGCCGACAGCCATGAGGATAATCGCCGCTATCGCGGCAGCCACGCCAAAGAGACTTGCGCGCGAACGCAAGGCCCCCTCATTCAAGGCGTGGATTACCCGCATGAGCGGACGTTATCACATCCGCAGAATCCGGGAAGGGTTTTCCGTCAGCGTTTTCCGACCGGCGTATAGTCGCGCCGCGCTGCGCCCGTATAGATTTGGCGAGGCCGCCCGATTTTCTGGCTCTCGTCCTCGATCATTTCCGACCATTGCGCGATCCAGCCGACCGTCCGCGCAAGCGCGAAAAGGACGGTGAACATGGTCGTCGGAAAGCCGAGCGCCTTCAGCGTGATACCCGAATAAAAGTCGATATTCGGATAAAGCTTCTTCTCGATGAAATAGCTGTCGGAGAGCGCGATGCGTTCGAGTTCCTTCGCGACTTCAAACAGCGGGTCGTCCTTGACGCCGAGTTCGTTCAGAACGTCGTGACAGGCCTTCTGCATCACCTTCGCGCGCGGGTCGTAGTTCTTGTAGACGCGGTGGCCGAAGCCCATCAGGCGGAACGGGTCGTTCTTGTCCTTGGCGCGCGCGATATATTCGGGGATGCGCTCGGGATCGCCGATTTCCATCAGCATATTGAGCGCAGCCTCGTTCGCGCCGCCGTGCGCCGGGCCCCATAGCGAGGCGATGCCGGCGGCGATGCAGGCGAACGGATTGGCGCCGGAGGAGCCGGCGAGGCGCACGGTCGAGGTCGATGCGTTCTGCTCGTGATCCATGTGCAGGATGAAGATCTTGTCGAGCGCGTCGGCGAGGAGGTTGTTGACCTTGTAGT
>CAZNXR010000170.1:0-5575 GCA_964576815.1 uncultured Caulobacterales bacterium
AGCTGTTTTTGTTTTCGGGATCCGGGTTCCTGGCGCTTCGGGACGGTTTGCCCTCCCGACGCTTCGGCCCTAAGGAAGCGTCTTTTCGCCAACAGACCCCGTTTCACCCATGACCGCCATCACGCCCGAAATCGTCGCCGCGCATAAGCTCACCGTCGATGAGTACGAGAAAATAAAGACCCATCTCGGCCGGGAGCCCAATCTCCTGGAGCTTGGCATCTTCTCGGTCATGTGGTCGGAGCATTGCTCCTACAAATCGTCGCGCCGGCACCTGAAGAAGCTGCCGACCTCGGCGCCCTGGGTGGTGCAAGGGCCGGGTGAAAACGCCGGCGTCATCGATATCGGCCCCAACGCCGAGGGCGTGCCGCTAGTCGCCGTCTTCAAGATGGAGAGCCACAACCATCCGTCGTTCATCGAGCCCTATCAGGGCGCCGCGACCGGCGTCGGCGGCATCATGCGCGATGTCTTCACCATGGGCGCACGGCCTGTCGCCAATTTGAACGCGCTGCGCTTCGGGTCGTGGGATAACGCAAGGACGCGCCACCTCGTCGGCGGCGTCGTCGCCGGCATCGGCGGCTACGGCAACTGCATGGGCGTGCCGACGGTCGGCGGCGAGACGAATTTCGACGCGCGCTACAACAACAACGTCCTCGTCAATGCGATGACGGTCGGCGTCGCGGAGAAACATCGCATTTTCTATTCTGCGGCGCGCGGGTCGGGAAATCCTGTCGTCTATGTCGGATCGAAGACCGGCCGCGACGGCATTCACGGCGCCACCATGGCGTCGGCCGAATTCGACGACGCCTCGGCGGAAAAGCGGCCGACCGTGCAAGTCGGCGATCCGTTCACGGAGAAACTGCTGCTTGAAGCCTGCCTTGAGCTGATGGCGTCGGACGCCATCATCGCCATTCAGGACATGGGCGCGGCGGGCCTTACCTCATCCTCCTGCGAAATGGCGTCGAAGGGCGGGGGCGGCTTCGACCTCGACCTCGACCATGTTCCCCAGCGGGAAACGGGCATGACGGCCTACGAGATGATGCTCTCCGAAAGCCAGGAGCGCATGTTGATGGTCTTGAAACCCGGGCGCGAGGAAGCCGCCAAGGCGATCTTCGACAAATGGGGCGTTGATTTCGCCGTCATCGGCGTGACGACCAACACCGGCCGTCTCGTCATCCGCCACAAGGGCGTCGTTGAAGCGGATTTGCCCGTCAGCCGCCTCACCGACGGCGCGCCGAGCTATGACCGGCCGCAGGCGCCGCCCCCGCGTCCCGAACCGCTCGCCGATCCGGTGGTGGTCATCCGCGAAGCGCTGGTTACGTTGACCGCGCCCGGCAAGTCGAAAGAGGAATACGCCTCGATCATCGATGCGCTCATCGAAGACCGCGTTTCCCGCATGGCGGGCGTTGACGCCGTGGCGACCAGCAAGGCGAACCGGCATTCGGCGAAACTCTATGTGCGCCTTCTCCCGGACGCGGCGGACAATTTTGCGCCGCTTGAAGAGGCGGCGCTGAATCTCAAGGTCGCCGGCGTCGTCGCCGAGGCATCCTTCGAATCTCGCGAGCAGACCGTCGATCTGGCGGAAAACGCCGGCGCGTTCTTTATGCTGACGGCGCTTGCGCAGTTGTTGCAGTTGCCGGATCTGTGCTCGCGCCGCTGGATCTGGGAGCAGTACGATCACACGGTGATGGGCGATACGGTGATCGCGCCCGGCGGCGACGCCGCGCTGGTCCGCATTCACGGCACGAACCGCGGTCTTGCGATCGCGACCGACGTGACGCCGCGCTATGTGCTCGCCGATCCGAAGGAAGGCGCCAAGCAGGCGGTCGCCGAGACCTATCGCAATATCTGCGCGACGGGCGCGGCCCCGCTCGCCATCACCAACTGCCTCAATTTCGGCAATCCGGAACGGCCCGAAATCATGGCGCAGTTTGTCGGCGCGATCGAAGGCATGGCGGAAGCGTGCGAAGCGCTCGGCTATCCGGTCGTGTCGGGGAACGTGTCGCTTTATAACGAGACCAACGGCGTCGCGATTCCGCCGACGCCGGCGATAGGCGGGGTCGGCGTCATCGACGATGTGACGCGCGCGGCGCGTATCGGCGGCGCGATTGCCGGCGATGAACTGATCGCCATCGGCATCACGCGCGGGCACCTCGGACAATCGCTTTATCTGCGCGACCTATTTGGAATCGAGGCTGGCGCCCCGCCCCACGTCGATCTTGAAGCGGAGCGCCGCAACGGCGAAACGGTGCGCAAGCTGATCGCCGAAGGGCTCGTGACCGCCTGTCACGACGTCTCGGACGGCGGCCTCCTCGTCGCCGCCGCCGAAATGGCGCTCGCCTCGGGCGAGGGGCTCGACCTCAAGACGCCGGTCAAGGCGCGCCGCGCCGCATACTGGTTCGGCGAAGATCAGGGCCGCTACCTCGTCGCCTGCGCGCCGGGGGCCGGCGATACGCTGCTCCTCAAGGCGGCGATGGCGGGCGTGCAGGCCTCGAAAATCGGCCGCTTCGGCGGCGCGATGCTGCGCCTCGACGACCACGACGCCTTTTCGCTGCTCGATCTTGCCGATCTTCACGATCGTCCGCTTGCCGATTACATGAACGCCGGCGCCAAAACGGAGACCGTAACGATGCCGATGAAAGCCGACGACATCCGAAAGATGATCATCGAAGCGCTTCCGGACGCCACGGTCGAAATCGAAGACCTCGCCGGCGACGGCGACCATTACCGCGCGCGCGTGATCTCAAAGGCGTTCAACGGCAAGAACCGCGTGCAGCAGCACCAGCTTATCTACCGGGCGCTTAAGGGAAAAATGGGCGGCGAGCTGCATGCGCTGGCGCTGGAGACGGAAGCGGCGGAGTAGGGGACCGCCGAGGCCGCTTTCGCGCTGCAGCACTCCGTATGATCGCCGGTGCTGGCGCGCTTCGCCCTCTAAAGATAACATCGAGTTGAACGGGGAGGCGGTCATCTTTTCAATTGCACGAAGCACAAGAAGTTTCATCGCCGGGCTGTTTATCGCGCTCGCCGCGGCGATTGCGGTTCCATCGGCCGCCGTCGCCGAGCCCCAGCCAGTCGTCGCTGTCGGCGATCTTCATGGCGACTATGACGCCTACGTCACGATCCTGCGAAACGCGGGACTGATTGACGCCAAGGGCAAATGGTCGGGCGGCGATACGATCCTCGTGCAGCTCGGCGATTTGCCGGATCGCGGGCCGGACACGAAGAAGATCATCGAGCATCTGATGAAGCTCGAAAAGCAGGCGCCGAAAAAGGGCGGCCGCGTCCACGCGCTGATCGGCAACCATGATGCGATGAACGTCACGGGCGATCTTCGCTATGTAACGCCGGAAGAGTACGCAGCCTTCGCGACATCGAAGTCGCAGCGCCTGCGTGAAGCCTACTACAAGGGAAATGCAGCGGCGCTGGCCGAGCACTACCGGAAGAAGGACCCCACGCTGACGGACGGCGCCGTCAAGGAGGCGTTCGAGCGCGACACGCCGTTTGGTTACATCGAGCACCGGATCGCGTGGGCGCCGAAAGGCAAGTTCGGCGCATGGGTCGCCGCGCATGACGCCGTTCTGCGTCTCGGCGATACGCTCTTTGTCCACGGCGGGCTCGGCGCGGCGTACAGCGCGAAGTCGATTGACGCGATCAACGCCGAAGTGCGGGTGGCGCTTAGCGCGGGCGGCGGCCCCGTTCTGGAGGATGAGGCCGGGCCGCTCTGGCACCGCGCCTTCGCGGCGGAGACGCCGGCGGGCGAAGCCGAACTCGCCGAAGCGCTCGCCGCCTACGGCGTCAACCGCATCGTCATCGGCCACACGCCGCAAGTCAAAGGCGTGAAAGCGCTCTATGGGGGGCGCGTGATCGCCGCGGACACCGGCGCTTCGAAATATTATGGCGGCACGCGGTCGTTCGTGCGGATCGACGCACGCGGCGTTTTCTTCAACGATAACGGCGTCGAACGATCGCTGTCGCGGGGACCTGAATGAGGGCGGCCGCCGTCCTGATCGCCGCGCTGACGATTGCGGCTCCGGCGTTCGCCGGTGACGCGACGGCGCTCTTTTCATCGTCGGAGCCGATCGAAATCACCATTATGGGGCCCATCGGCGACATTGCGCGCAAGGCCGCGGTCTCGACCGATCCGCGCCCGGCGACGCTCAGCGTCGGCGCGGAACAACACGCCATCGACCTGTCGGCGCGCGGTAACTCCCGGCGCCGTCCCGAAACCTGCAAGTTTCCCCCGCTCCGGGTCTCGTTCACGGAAAAGCCGGGGAAAGACTCGCTCTTTCACAAGCAGAAAAAGCTGAAGCTCGTGACGCATTGCCGGGCGACGAAAGGCTTCGAGAAGCATCTTCTCCTTGAATATTCCGCCTACCGGATGCTGAACGCGCTGACCGACCAGAGTTTTCGCGTGCGGCTTGCAACGGTGCGCTACGTCGAGGCGGAATCCGGCAGAGTGACGATCGAACGCCCAGGCTTCTTCATCGAAGACATCGACGACGTCGCTGACCGGGTCGATCTCAAGGATGTCAAGGCGGGCAAATTGTCGATCACGCAGCACAACCCCGCGGCGGCGGCCCGGACGGCGCTGTTCTTTCACATGATCGCCAATCATGATTGGTCGATGGTCGAAGGCCTGGACGGGGAGTGCTGCCATAACGGCAAGCTTCTCGGCGCAGACAAGGCGGCGACGCAGAACCTTGTCTACATGCCCTACGATTTCGACTATTCCGGTTTTGTCGATGCGCCCTATGCGGTTCCGCCTGACAAGATCAGCATCAACTCCGTGCGGACCCGCTATTATCGAAGTTCCTGCACGCTGAATGCGGAGGTGAAATCAGCGGCCGCGGTTTTCCGCGAGCGGCGTCCGCAACTCGAAGCGGCGGTCCGATCAACGCCGGGCCTTGAGCGGAAGACAGCGGACAAAGCCGTGAAGTTTCTGGAAGGGTTCTTCTCCGACATCGCGACAGACGGTGCCGTAGACACCATGCTGAAGCGCTGCCGCTAGCCCTTATCGGCGCGGCGGGTACACCGTCAGCATGCCGGCGGTGAGAGCCTCGTCCCCGATCCGCCCCTCATCGGCCACAACCATGGTTCCGTCCGGCAATAGGGCGAGCCCTTCCGCCTGCGGATGATCGCCGCCGAGACGCCAGTAACCGACAGGCTCGCCCTCCGTCGTGACTTCGAGAACGGCGCCGGCTGCGGAGTCAAGGACGAGCAGCGTTCCGGTGCGCAAATCATGCGCCAGATCAGTTGCGCGAAACGCCTTCGGATTAGGCACGGCGCCGCCCAGTTTCAGGTCGATCGCTTTCGCGGCGCCGGCTTCCGCGGACCATCGGTAAATGACGAGACGGCGTCCGGCGTGCTTGCAAGCGATGAAGAAACTTCCGCGGGCGTCAGCCGCCGCCAGGCCTTCGATCTCGCAGGCCTTCCCCAATTTGGTGTCGATGGCGCGATAGCGGGGCGACCTGCTTCGATCGGATTTTCGCGCGTGGAGGAGGACGCCTTTGCTGGTGATGAGGAGCGTGTCGGCGCCGTCAACGGCGATCGCTTCGAAGTCGCCCGGAACCGGCGGGCG
>CAZNXR010000171.1:0-5547 GCA_964576815.1 uncultured Caulobacterales bacterium
AACATCACGGCGCAGCGCGCTCCAGCAGGCAGGCGTCGCCATAGGAATAGAAGCGATAGCGCGCGTCAATCGCATGCCCGTAGGCGCGCTTCATCATTTCTGTTCCAGCGAAAGCGCAGACGAGCATGAACAGCGTCGAACGCGGCAGGTGAAAATTGGTCATCAGCGAATCGACGGCGCGGAAGCGATAGCCCGGCGTGATGAAGATCGAAGTTTCGTCCTGAAAAGCGCGAACGGTTCCCTGCTCGTCCGCGGCGCTTTCCAGCAGCCGAAGGCTCGTCGTGCCGACGGCGACGATGCGCCCGCCAGCCGCGCGCGCGGCGTTGATGCGCGCCGCCTGCGCCGCGGTGATTTCGCCCCATTCGGCGTGCATCTTGTGCTCGCGCACGTCCGCCGCCGTGACCGGCAGGAAGGTTCCCGCGCCGACATGCAGCGTGATCGATTCCGTCTCGACGCCGGCGGCGCGAAGGCGCTCGAATAGCTTCGGCGTGAAATGGAGCCCTGCTGTCGGCGCCGCGACGGAGCCCGCTTCCTGCGCATAAATCGTCTGATAGGAAGCGGTGTCCTCCGCCGTCAGCGCACGCTTTCGCGCGATGTAAGGCGGCAGAGGCGGCGCGCCATGGCGCGCGAGCAGTCCGTCGAAGGCAGCGCCGCCCGCATTGAAGCGCAAGATCGCCTCGGCCTCGTTGCGATCTTCGACGATGGCGCTGAAATCTTCCGCGAAGGTGATGACGTCGCCCGCCTTCAGCCGCTTCGCCGGCCGCGCAAATGCCTGCCAGCGTACGCCGCCTTGATCGGGCAAGCATTTCAGCAAAGTCACATCAACGGCGACCACGGCGCCGTCAGTGCGAGCGGCGCGTTCGCCCGAAAGCTGCGCCGGGATGACGCGCGTGTCATTGAGGATAAGAAGATCGCCCTTGCGCAGCATCGAGGGCAGGTCGCGCACGATGAAGTCGCCGAGCGCGTCGCCCTGCACGTGGAGAAGCCGCGCCGCGTCGCGCGGGCGCGCCGGAAACAGGGCGATCCGTGCTTCCGGCAATTCGAAATCGTACTCATCGACGCGCATGCTTGATCGAGGCTCAGCTCCACGGCCCGAACTTGCGATTGGACGGGAACCCTTTCGGCGCGATGCGGCCCGACTGGGCGCGTTTGCCGGCATAGGACTTCCAGTCGTCGATCGTCTGCACGCGGCCCGAGCGGTCGAGCCAGGTGAGGCCTTCCTTCTTCGCGAAAGTCTTGGCGTCGGAAAGGCCGCCATCATGGAACTTCTGGATGGCGACGCCCTTGCCGCGCGACATTTCGGGGAGTTCCGCCGCCTCAAATACGAGGAACTTCTTGTTCTCGCCGACCGACGCGACGAGCTCGCCCTCGACCGGGCGGCAGACGCACGCTTCGGCGCCGTCGCCGACGTTGAGGACCTGCTTGCCCTTGCGCGTTGAGGAGAGGCAGTCCTCCTCCTTCACGATAAAACCATAGCCGGCGGTCGAGGCGACGAGGAACCGCCGGTCGCCGCGATAGAGGAAGGCCGCCGATACGGTCTGGTCGTTGCCGATATCGATCATCAAGCGAATGGGCTCGCCATGGCCGCGCCCGCCGGGCAGGTCCTTCACGTCGAGCGTGTAGAATTTCCCGTCCGTGCCGAAAATCATCAGCCGGTCAGTCGTCATCGCCTTGATAAGGAAGCCTTCGTCGTCGCCCTCCTTGTATTTGATGTCGGACTTGTCCTCGACATGGCCCTTCATCGTCCGTACCCAGCCCTTTTCGGACAGGATGACGGTGACCGGCTCCTTTTCGATCAGCTGGTCGAGATTGATTTCCGCCGACGTAGGAGCGTCCTCGACGCTGGTGCGGCGCCGGCCGATATCGGTTTTCGGGTCGAAGACCTTGCGCACCTCGCGCAGCGCATCGGCGATCTTCTGCCACTGCGCATCGTCCGATTTCAGCAGCGCCTGCAGCTCTTTCTGCTCCTTCTTCAGCGCCGCATCCTCGGCCTTGATCTCCATCTCCTCAAGCTTCCTCAAATTCCTGAGGCGCATGTTGAGGATCGCTTCGGCTTGCACGTCTGAGAGTTTGAACTTCCGGATCAGCTCCGCCTTCGGATCGTCCTCGTAACGGATGATGCGGATCACCTCGTCGAGATTGAGATAGGCGATGAGGAGGCCGCCAAGAATCTCGAGCCGCTCGGCGATCTTCTTCAGGCGGAAATTCGAACGCCGGACGAGCACGTCCTTGCGATGTTCGTTATAGGCGACGAGCGCATCGCGCAGGCCCATCACGCGCGGCGCACCGGAGGCGTCGAGCACGTTGAGATTGAGCGGGAAGCGCGTTTCAAGCTCGCTCTGCCGGAAGAGGCTCTCCATCACCGCAGCGGCGTCAATCGTTCCGGCGCGAGGCTCGATGATGAGGCGGATATCCTCCGCGCTTTCGTCGCGAATGTCGGCGACCGCGGGCAGCTTCTTCGTCTGGATGAGCTCGGCGATCTTCTCGATGAGCTTTGACTTCTGCACCTGGAAGGGAATTTCGGTGACGACGATCTGGTAGCGCCCGCGCCCCAGATCCTCCGTCGTCCAGCGCGCGCGCAGCCGGAATCCGCCGCGGCCCGTCGCATAGGCCTCGATCATCGAGTCCGCCGGCTCGATCAGCACGCCGCCGGTCGGAAAATCCGGACCATTCACATAGCCGAGCAGCGTTTCGGTGCGCGCGTTCGGCGTCTTGATGAGATGAAGGCAGGCGTCGATCAGCTCCGCCGGATTATGCGGCGGTATCGAGGTCGCCATGCCGACCGCGATGCCGTTCGCGCCGTTGGCGAGCATGTTCGGGAACGCGGCCGGGAGAACGACCGGCTCCTTTCCTTCGCCGTCATAGGTGTCGCGGAAATCGACGGCGTCCTCGTCGATCCCTTCTAGGAGGAGCGCGGCGGCGTCGGTGAGGCGGCTCTCGGTGTAGCGCATCGCCGCAGCGTTATCGCCGTCGATATTGCCGAAATTGCCCTGCCCGTCGATCAGCGGCACACGGACGGAAAAATCCTGCACGAGGCGGACCATCGCGTCATAGATCGCCTGATCGCCATGCGGGTGATAATTGCCCATCACTTCGCCGACGACTTTCGCCGACTTCTTGAAACCGCCGTTCGGATTGAGCCTCATCTGCCGCATGGCGTAGAGGATGCGGCGGTGCACGGGCTTCAGCCCGTCGCGCACATCGGGCAGCGCGCGCGCGGTGATCGTCGACAGCGCATAGGCGAGATACCGCCGCGACAGCGCCTCGTCGAAGGGTTCGAGGAAAATCTCTTCAGGCTTCAGCGGCTCGTCGCCGCCGCCTTTGCGCGTCTTTGTCTTGGTCATGGCCGGGGCATAGCAGAGTCCGGCGGCGGAGCCAGCGGCTTAGAGCCCGAGGTCGGAAAGTTTCGGGCCGCCGCGCGGGGTTGCGAGGTAAAACTCAGCATAATATCGGCCCTCCGACTCAATCCCTTCGGAGTCGATGCCAAGCGCCTCGAGCGCCGACAGGGCGCCCGCCATTTCCTCGACGTCCGCGAATCTGCGCTGCGGGAAATATCGCCCTTCGAGCTTTTCGGTTTGAAGACCAAAGTCGCCGAGGCGGTCGGCGATTCGGTCGAAAGGGAATTGCCGCAGCGTGAAAGCGGCGACGCAGGGCAGCGCCCCCTTCGAGACTTCCATGATCGATTCGAAAGTCTGCTTGGTGACATAACCGACCGCGCCGGTCGTGATGATAAGGTCCGCTCCTTCGAGAGCCGACGCGGTGTGCGGCGAGGGCGGCGCGGATTCAAGGTTTTGGGTGATAGCCTCATCAAGCAGACCGACAGCCTTGCCGTAACCCGCCGCCTCTGCGGCGACATCGATGCCGACGAATTTCGCCTCGCGGACGACGGGCATGTCGGCGAAAAAGGCGGCATCGCTGAAGATCGTTTCTGCAACCGACGACGCGCGCGCCGCCGATGCGCGATATCGCGCCACGAGTTCTGCAAAGTCGAGCCCATATTTGATCATCGCGGCATTGACGCCGTAGGAGCATCCGACGTCGATAATCATCGGCGCAGAAGGTTCGATCGCGTCGATGACGGCGTCGAAGACGGGCCGCGCTTCGGAGGGTATTCGGTAATCAAGCGCGCCGAGCGTCCGGTAATAGCGGCGCGGATCCGGCAGGTTGTAGACATCGTCGAAATTGACTTTCGCAGCATTCGCCGCGTCGAAAAGATCGTCAACAGGTTCCATGGGCTGGCCCCCTTCGCGGATCACCAATTATCGCTGAGGCGATAATTGTAGGCGATCGCGCCGCCGATTGCAAAGCGGCCGTCAAATTCAAGCAGATCATTCGTTATCGACGCTCGCAGAGCAACGAAAACAGCCTTCGCCTTGCTTCCGGCAGTTCCTGATTGGAGAGATGAAGGATGCGCGTTTCGATGAAGTGGCCCGTCGTTTTGAGCCCCGAGATCGCGTCGGCGAGCGTCGCCTCCGCGCCCGCGTCGCGCAGGAACCCCGGCAGCGGCAGCATGCGGTCCTTGTAGGGCTCGCCCGCCTCGGCCGAGACTGCGCACGCCGATTTCGGCGACACATAGATGAGGTTTTCGCGCGCGCCCGTCGCCGCGCATTTGTCGAGCGTAAGGCCAAATCCCAACTCTGCGAGCAGGCCCAGTTCCCACCGCGCCATCAGCGCCGGCCAAATGTCTATGTCGTCGAGGTGATCGAAGAGAATGCGCAGCGTGTGATAGACGCGCGTGTGCGCCTGGCGTTCGGGCATGGTCGAGGCTGCGACGGCGCAGACCGCCGTTAGCGCGGCGAGCGAGAGGCGGTCCTGCATCAGGCTGGCGGCGCGCGCGGCCGTCAGTTCGAGCGTGAAGAAACCGAGACTGTCTTCTAGGCGGCCCTTCCACGTCGCTTTGACGCCGTTGCCGGGCTGGAGAAGCGGCGTCTTCGTCCGCCCCTGCCCGCCATAGACGAGGCCCGCCCAGCGCCCGTGGTGGCTCGTCAGGATTTCCGCGACCGCCGCGCTCTCTCCATGCGCGCGCGCTGAAAGGACGACGCCGTCGTCAATGAATTCCATGATGGGCCATTAATCGTTCCATCACGCGAACTCCACCGTCATCGCGTCGATCGCGCGGATGGCGACATGCCCCGTTATCGTCGGCGGCTTGCCGATGATGCGCGTTTTCGGCGCGAGGCGCGCGATCGTCGCGATCGCTTCTTCCATCTCGGCGCGGGCGAGCGCCTCGCCGAGGCAGCGATGAGCGCCGTGGCCGAAGGCGATGTTCCAGCGCGGCAGGCCGGTGCGACGGATGTCGAAGCGGTCAGGGTCGGGATAGACATCCGGATCGCGCAAGGCCGAGACGAGCGAGATCGACACGACGCGGCCTTCGGGGATGGCGACGCCGTCGATGTCGAGGTCCCTCAAGGCGACGCGCCCGACCGAGCCGACGGGGGGATCATAGCGAAGCCCTTCCTCGACGGCCGCCTTCTTCCATTTGTCGGGCTCGGCGCAGACCATCGCCCATTGATCAGGGTGCTGAAGAAGCTGGGAGAGTATCGAGGC
>CAZNXR010000172.1:0-5538 GCA_964576815.1 uncultured Caulobacterales bacterium
CGGGCGCATCACAGCGTTCCACGGCCAGATGGGCATGTTCGTGCGCGCGCTCTCCTACATGATGAGCCATGGCGGCGACGGCATCCGGCAAGCGTCAGAAGACGCGGTCCTCAACGCCAATTACGTGCTTGCGCGCCTCAAGGCGGAGATGACGCCCGCCTTCGATGGGCCCTGCATGCACGAGGCGCTCTTCAACGACGATTTCCTGAAAGATACAGGCGTCGAGACGATCGACTTCGCCAAAGCGATGATCGACGAGGGCTATCATCCGATGACAATGTATTTCCCGCTCGTCGTCCATGGCGCGATGCTGATCGAGCCGACCGAGTCGGAATCAAAGCAGGAGCTCGATCAGTTCTGCGACGCGCTCCTCCATCTCGCGCGCCGCGCCAAGGCCGGCGATGCGGAGCGCTTCAAGGCCGCGCCTGTTCATGCGCCGCGTCGGCGTCTTGATGAGACGGCGGCGGCGCGCAAGCCGGTGCTGCGCTGGACGCCGGCGCAAGCGCCGAAAGCGGCGGAGTGATCCGCCCGCTTGCCGGCGCAGCGATGTCATGACGTTGAAAGAGCCGGTCGCCGAGCCTTCGCGTGAAGGCGAGCGCCGGCTTTTCAAACCAGCGATGAACCGCGAATGCCGCCGCAAGGCTCGCCGCCAGATACGCCGCGATGAGAATTACGTTGTCGAATGCCCCGTCCGGCACGAAGAGGCTCAGCGTCTTGCCGACGACGAGGAAAACCGGGATGTGGACGAGGTAGAGCGAATAGGAAGCGTCGCCCGAAGCGATGAGCCATTTCGGCGCGCGCGCCCCGTTTGATGCTTCCAGCGCCGCCGCGCCGTAGAGAATGAGCGCATAAATCGGGCCGAAGATCGGCACCCGAATTGAAAAATCCGCGACGGTTTCAGGATAAAGCCGATCGGCGAAGCCGACTGAAATTCCGATGACGGCGACCACGCCGAGCAGAAGCGCCGGTAGCGCAAACCGCGTGACGCCGCGGCGGATCAAAAGCGCGATCAAGGCGCCGCCGATGAACTCAAAGGTCAACGGACTGAAGGCGATGCGTGTCCACGGATTGGCGGCTTCGACCCCGGAAACAACGCCGGCGGCGACAATAGCGCTCCAGACACCGAGAAACGGCAGCGCAGGCGCGCCGCGCCACACCACCAGCAGCGAGATGACGAGATAAAAATACAGCTCGTGAACGAGCGTCCAGCCGACCGCAAGCAACGGCCCGACGTCGTCGGGAAGCAACAGGAAAGTCTCAACCGGATTTGGAAACGGCGTCGCTTCGTTGAAAAGAAACTGCTTGCCGGCGAAGAAAATGAGGAGGCCGAGCGTCGTCGCCCAATAGACTGGGTAAATGCGCGCTGCGCGGTCGAACAGAAATCGACCTGTCGCCTGCCGCCCCCGCGCGGCGCCCAGAACGACATGCGCCATCACAAAGCCGCTGATGAGAAAGAAGAGATCGACGCCGGTTACGCCCATCAACAGCGCAAAGGGCAACAGCGCGCCCTCGCCGCCATAGCTGATCTCGGCGCCCTTGATATGCGCGGCGAAGACCATGAGCGCAGCGACTCCCCGCAGCGCCTGGATGTGGTCGAAACGCTTCGGCATTCGTCGAGATTAGCCGCCCTATGACGCCCGGCGAAAGAAAAACGCGCCGCGGCCCCCGCCGCAGCGCGTCCTCAACGTTATTCGTCTGCGATTGCGATTATTGCGGCGCGTCGCCCGAAGGCTCTTCGGCCGCGTCTTCAACCGCCTCGACGGTTTCTTCGACGATTTCGACCGTCTCCTCGACGACGACTTCCACTGTGTCGCCGGCGTCATCCGCGGCCTCTTCGGCGCCGGGGATCATCCCCATCACCGTCGATTTCGCCCCGAGCAGCATGTCCTTGCCGCCCGGCGCATAGAACCACACGCCGGCGAGCGCCGCCGCGATCACAATCAGAAAGAGAACCAAACGACCCATAACCCGCTCCTAGTTGACCCCGCCGCATGGGCGGCTGAAGGCGATCGCAAGAATCCTCAAGATTCTTGCGCCCCGGCGGGGAGTTCTAGCCGAAGGCCGAGGGACCCGGAAGGCGGGGCAGGGGAGGACGCAGAAGATTCATCGCCGTGCGAGGCTAATCGGGCACGGAAATGGGACGCCGCCCTCAGTGCAGCCGGGCCCGAATCTCGTCGATGGCGCGTTCCGCCAGCGCCGATTGGGCGCCCTGATCCATGCGGGTGCGGATGATTTCGCGGGCGGCTTCAATGGCGAGGTCGGCGGCCTGGCTGCGCACCTCGGCGAGCGCCTGGGCCTCGGCGCGGGCGATTTTGTCCTCGGCGGCTTTGGCGCGCCGGTCGAGCTGTTCCTCGATCTTCAGGCGCGCTTCCTCGGCGATTCGCACGGCGTCGCGCTTGGCCTGTTCGACGATCGCGTCGGCTTCTTCTTCCGCCTCGCGCTGGCGGCGCTGATATCGCGCGAGGAGTTCTTGCGCCTCGTCCCGAAGGGCGCGAGCGCGGTCAAGCTCGTCGGCGATCCCTTGCGCGCGCTTGTCGAGCGCGGCCGCCATTTGTTTGTGGACGCCAAGCCAGCCGAAGAGCGCGACGACCGCGACAAAGCCGAGGCTCACCCAGGTCGAGGTGTCTTCAAAGAGCGGCAAGGGCGCATGGCCTGCGCCTTCTGCGGCGGCTGCGGCGGCGAGGATAAGGTCGATCATGTCGTTTCTACCTCGCGCCCGCGGCCTTGGCGATCGCCGCTTCGACGGCCGCCTCGGCGGGCGTTTCCTGAATCAGCGTTTCGACGATCGCGCGCGTCGTGTCGGCGGCCGCTTCGCGCACTTTGGCGGCGGCGGCGCCCTTCATCGCGGCGATCCTCGATTCGGCTTCGGCGGTGCGGACGCTGAGCGACTGCTCGGCCGATTTCTGCAGCGACGCGATTTCGGCGTTCACCTCGTCGCGCGTCTCGGCCGCGATCGCCTGCGACTTGGCGCGGGCGTCGGCGAGCGCGCGGTTGTACGCCGCCTCCGCCTCCTCGGCCATGCGTTTCGACTCGGCCGCCCGGTCGAGATCGTCGGCGATGCGGTCGTGCCGCTCCTCGATGGCGGCGCCGAGGCGCGGCAGCACCATCCGCGACATTACGATATAGAGCGCGCCGAACGTCACCGCGAGCCAGAAGATCTGGCTCGGGAAGGTGGAGACGTCCATCTGCGGCAGGCTTCCGCCTTTCGCCGCTTCGCCGGCGGCGTCCGCCATGAGGATGAGGCTCTCTAACATCGCCGCGCGTTCCCCTGTGTTCGTTAGAACACAAAGAGGATGAGCATCGCGATGACGAAGCCGAGAAGGCCGGTGAATTCCGTCAGCGCGAAGGCGAGAAGAAGCGTCTGCTGGTTGCCGGCCGCAGCCGACGGATTGCGGAACGCGCCGGCGAGGAAGTTGCCGAAGATCAGGCCGAGGCCGACGCCCGCGCCTGCGAGCGGCAGCGACGCGATGCCGGCTCCGATCAGTTTTGCTGCTTCTGCGTCCATTTTTGTCTCCTGGAGTTCTCTTGAGCCGTTATGGGGTTCGCTCCGCGGCCGGCCCCCGTCCGCGTACGAATTGGTTTGCCTAGTGATGACCGGCGTGCACCGCGTCGTTGAGGTAGATGCAGGTGAGGATCGCGAAGACGTAAGCTTGCAGGAACGCCACCAGAATTTCGAGCAGCGTGATCGCGACGATGCCGAGGAACGGGAAGATCGAGATCGCGGCGAAAATCCCGCCCGCGCTCATCAGCGAAATGATGAAGCCGGCGAACACCTTGAGGATGACGTGACCGGCCAGCATGTTCGCGAACAACCGGATCGCAAGACTGATCGGGCGCGACAGGAACGACACGAATTCGATGAGGCTGACGAGCGGCAACAGCCAGACGGGCACGCCCGACGGGACGAAGAGCTTCAGGAACCCGAGACCGTTCTTGTAAAATCCGTAGACGATGACGATGCCGATCGACAGGAGGCCGAGCGCCAGCGTCACGGCGATATGGCTCGTCGTCGTGAAGGTGTGCGAAACGCCGGGGATCGACGGCAACAGGCCGAGAAGGTTGGCAAAGAGGATGTAGATGAAGAGCGTGAAGACGTAAGGGAAAAACTTCATCCCGTCCGGGCCGATGGCGCCGCGCACCGTGTCGGCGATGAACTCGTAGAAGATCTCGGCGACCGATTGCAGGCGGCCCGGAATGAGCGCGCGCGAACGCGTCGCGACCCCGAAGAAAATGACGGCTGATGCAAGCCCGATCATCATCCACAGCGTGGAATTGGTGAACGAGACATCGACCCCGCCGATGGTCAGCGGGAATAGCGGAGCAATCTCGAACTGCTCCATCGGGTTGGCGGCTTGCGGCCGGATCATCGTGTCGCCCTCTGGAAGCGGGCGGCGAGGCCCCTTCCGGTCAGTCCTTGTCGTCCGCCGGGGTTCCGGCTTCTTCTTTCTTCATCGCGCGCGAGACGTTGATGACGCCTGCGGCGAAGCCCACGAAAATCCCTCCGATGAGGCCCCACGGCGCGCTTCCCGCGAGCCGATCGACGCCAAGGCCCAGCAAAGGGCCGACAATCATCGCCGCGAGGAGTTCCGACCCGAGCCGGAACCCCTGGCCAAGCGCCCGACTGCGGGACTGGTCCGCGGTCTCCTCGCTTTGCACTTGTCGCCCGCGCGCGGCGTCAAGACGCGACGAAAACTCGCTTAGCGGCGACGGATCGGGCTTGCCGGCGTTCTCCGTCATGGGCGTGTTCTGGAGGGAGGCGAGACGGATGTCCCACCCTTGAAAACGGCGCGGACCATAGAGGCGACCCCCGCGACCGTCAAGGAAGGGCAATCGGCGTTAAGTCTCTGAATCGCCGATCAGAAACCGGCGCCGCGTCGTGTTGACGCGGCGCAACAACGCCTCCCCTGCCTACTCGCCGGGAACCGGGAAGCCGCGGTCCTTGAGGAGCGCCTCGACGCCGGCGTCCTTGCCCCGGAATTTCCGATAGGCCTCCGCCGGGTCGAGCGCGTTGCGGGGCGCGAAGAGGTGATCGACGAGCTTTTGCGCGACCCCCTTGTCGTAATAGCCGCCGGGCGCGGCCTCGAAGGCGAGCGCCGCGTCGGAGGTCAGAACGTCCGCCCACATGTATCCGTAATAGCCGGCGGAATACCCTTCGCCGGAAAAGATGTGCCCGAAATGCGGAGAGCGGTGGCGCATGACGATCTCGGACGGCATGCCGAGAGCGGAGAGCGTCTCGCGCTCGAACTTGTCGGGATCGATCCCGGCGGGATCGACGGTGTGGAATTTCATGTCGACGAGCGCCGAGGCGAGATATTCCGTGGTCTGAAAACCCTGGTTGAAATTCGCCGCCGCCTTGATCTTCTCGACGAGCGCCCTCGGCATCGGTGAGCCGCTCTCGTAATGTACGAGATAATTGTCGATCACCGGATCCGTGATCAGCCAGCGTTCAAGAAGCTGAGACTGGAACTCCGTGTAGTCGCGCACGCCGCCGTTGAGCGTCGGATAAGCGACGTTCGACGACAGCGAATGCAGCGCATG
>CAZNXR010000173.1:0-5537 GCA_964576815.1 uncultured Caulobacterales bacterium
GAGGCGGATTTCGTCGAGCTGCGCGACAAGGTCGGGGGCACCGACGGCAATCTCCTCATTCATCTGAGGAAGTTAGAAGAGGCCGGTTACATCGATCTCGAAAAGACGAAGGGACCGGTCGGCAAGGCGCGAACGATCTGCAGGCTGACGGCGCAGGGCCGCCAGGCGTGGATCCGCTACATCAAGCGCATTGAGACGCTGATCGAGGCGGGCGGCAGAAGCTAGTCGCGTTTTGCGACGTCCGTGCGCGCGCCGCCCCGGGCGCCGGGGCCGTTGAGGATGCGCATGACGATCCACACCGGAATGACGATCGCAGCGCCGAAGAGAAGGTAGGTGAGAAGATTGCCGACAATCTCGCCGACCGAATCGCCAAGCCAGCCGAGAATCCCGCGGAAGAAGTCGAAAACCCCGCTCCAGAACTCCCGGGGCGAGACGCCCCAGAAAGCGAGGAAAGCGCCGACGATCACGCTGGCGATAATGAGCTTGATCGCCGTGCGCCGTGGTTGCGACCCGATGACCTTGCGGCTCAGATCGCGGCTCAAATCACTGTCGGCCATGGCGGTCAGCACCCGGTAAAATCTGCACGTCGCAATCTAGACCATGGCGGGGCCACGTCAAAGCCGGTCGCGGACAATCCTTCATCAGCAGGACGACCTCGAAGAAAGCCCTCTGTCACGGCGGCGCGCACTCCCGTCCAGCGCACGGACACGCGGCGCGTCTTGCGCGCCGCTATCGCCGTCCCGGCGGGAAGTAGTTGATTCCCCTACAGAGGATCATTCGGCCGGCGTTTCGCCGTCGCCGTCCTTCTCCGCCGCCGCCTTTGGATTCCAGCGGTGTATCTCGACGATGATGCAACGGGTTGCGTTAGGGAAGCTGAAATCGCCGAAGGCGGAGTCGCTGAAGACAAGCGCGTCGCCGCGCCGGATGCAGCCGCCGCGCGGGCGCTCGTCGATCGCGACCGACTGTGCGAATCGAAGGCGGCTATAATTGCACGCGCCCGACAAGGTGGTCTTGTACCAGTCGTTGACGCCGCGTTCGAGAAGGACCGCGTCGTCCTCGTCGTCGATCGTGCGGAAGTTGCTGATGTTCCGCGAAAAGCAAATCCGATCGACTTCCTCGCCAAGACGGGGATCGCCGTCCGGCGACGGTTCGCTGGAACGCGCGGCGCCGAAAAAGCCGAAGGCGGCGATGGCTGCGGCCGCCGCAGCCAGAGCGAAATAACCCTTGTGCCGGCCAAAACCCCTAGACGCTTGTCCCATAGGTCTCTCCTTGGCCCCCCGAGACTGTGCTTCCGCCCGAATTGCGGAAGGATTGGGGCAAGAGAGGTCGCCCCCTACTGGCCGGCAGATCATATAAAGAAATCTTTATATCTCGCTTGGCGCCCCGGCGGACCGTTGCTATAAGCCGCGCGCAGAATCGCTTCGGAACCCGGAAGGACCCTCGCCATGGCCGCGCCTGCTCACCACGATTACGTCGTCAAAGATATGAAGCTCGCTGAATGGGGGCGGACCGAAATCGAGATCGCCGAAACCGAAATGCCGGGTCTTATGGCGACGCGCGCAGAGTTCGGATCGAAGCAGCCGCTGAAAGGCGCTCGCATCGCCGGCTCGCTGCACATGACGATTCAGACGGCGGTGCTGATCGAAACCTTGCAGGCGCTCGGCGCTTCGGTGCGCTGGGCTTCGTGCAACATTTATTCGACGCAAGACCACGCAGCGGCGGCGATCGCGGCGGCCGGAACGCCGGTCTTCGCCTTCAAGGGCGAAACCCTCGAAGAATACTGGGACCTCTGCGACCGCATCTTCGATTTCCCGAACGGGGAGCCGGCGAACATGATCCTCGACGACGGCGGGGATGCGACGCTCCTCATCCTGCTCGGCGCCGACGCGGAGAAAGACCCGTCGCTTCTCAATAATCCGGGCAATGACGAAGAGCGCGCGCTGTTCGACACCATCAAGCGGCGCCTGGCGAAGCAGCCGGATTTCTATTCGCGCACTAAGAAGAACATTCGCGGCGTGACGGAAGAGACGACGACCGGCGTGCTGCGGCTCTATCAGCGCCAGAAGAAGGGAACGCTTCCCTTCCCGGCGATCAACGTCAACGACAGCGTGACGAAATCGAAGTTCGACAACAAATACGGCTGCAAGGAGAGCCTCGTCGACGGCATCCGCCGCGCGACGGATACGATGATGGCCGGCAAGGTCGCGGTCGTCTGCGGCTATGGCGACGTCGGCAAGGGCTCGGCGGCTTCCCTGAAAGGCGCCGGCGCGCGCGTGATGGTGACTGAAGTCGATCCGATTTGCGCTCTCCAGGCGGCGATGGACGGCTTTGAAGTCGTGACGATGGAGGAAGCCGCGCCGCGCGCCGACATCGTCATCACGGCGACCGGCAATAAGGACGTCCTCACCGTCGATCACATGCGCAAGTTCAAGGACATGGCGATCGTCGGGAACATCGGCCATTTCGACAATGAGATTCAGGTCGACGGCCTGCGCAATTTCAAGTGGAAGAACATCAAGGACCAGGTCGATCTCATCCAGTTCCCAGACGGCAAGCGCATCATCCTTCTCAGCCAGGGGCGACTCCTCAATCTCGGCAACGCGACCGGGCACCCGTCGTTCGTCATGTCGGCCTCGTTCACCAACCAGACGCTCGCGCAGATCGAGCTCTGGACGAAACATGGTCAGTATAAGAACGAAGTCTACGTGCTGCCGAAGCATCTCGACGAAAAAGTCGCGGCGCTCCATCTCGCCAAGGTCGGCGCCAAGCTTACGAAGCTGTCGGAAGCGCAGGCCGACTATATCGGCGTCGGCGTCGCGGGCCCGTTCAAGTCGGATCAGTACCGGTATTGAGGCGGCTTCCGGCCGGCGCCGAGATTCAGAATTGTCGCCCCGGGGCCGCGCAGAGCGCGGAGCCCGGGGTTCATCTTTGGTCGCGTGGGGGGTGGACCCCGGATCGGCTGCGCCGTCCGGGGTGACGGTTCATATTTTCGGCGCGGCCATTTGTTGTTTGCAGTAAGTCCCGCTACTCTTCCAATAGAGGACGCCGGGACCTCCCCGTTCGCGTAGCCTTCTTCAGTCGTGCCCGGCCGGTGCGCCGCCTTTTCGCGGCGCGAGAACGGAGGGCGCTGCGATGTTTTTCAGATGGTTGTTCGGACTTCCCGGAGCCGCGCTCATCAGCGCGCTACTTTTTCTCGGCATGGCCTACATGATCCGGCAGGAGGCGCAGACCAATCCGCCGGTCGATCCTCCGATTTTGACGATTACTTTCAAACCGGAACCGCCGACGATCATCAAAAAGCCGCCGCCGCGCGAGAAGCTTCCCGACCCGCCGCCGACGATCATCGAGCGCCAGCCGCCGGGCCCCAATCCGGGACCCGTCATCGACCCGAGGCCGCCGGTCGTCACGCCCGGCCGCGGCGAGGTCTTCATTCCCGGCCCGATGCAGCCCGTCGTGAAGCCGCCGCCGTCATACCCGGAGGCGTGCCGCTCTCGCGGCGCGTCGGGCGTCGTCATCGTCGAGTTCGATGTGACGGCGGAAGGCAACGTCGTCAATCCGCGGATCATATCCTCCGACGACGGATGTTTCGACCGCTCGGTCCTGCAGGCGATCCAGAAATACAAATACCCGCCGCCGCAAGAAGACGGCCGCGCCGTTTCCCGCCGCGGCGTGCGCGAGGTGTTCCGGTTCGAGATGGAGGGGTGAGCGATTGGGAATTCCGTCACCCCGGGGCGCGACGAAGTCGCGAAACCGGGGTCTATATCCCCTATATTTTCCGCACGCATCGTCGCCTTTCTCGCGATGGACCCCGGATCGGCTGCGCCGTCCGGGTTGACGGCGCTTCCAGGTTTCCCCCTCGACAGCGCGGTTGCCCGCCCTTAGCGTCCGCATCCTTCGGTTGGGGTGCTGGGGCGGGGGCCAATCTTGGGTTCAATTGATCTGACGGCGCTCACGGCGGGCGCGAGCGGTCTTGCGCTAGGGTCGGCGATCGTTCTCGTGCTTCTCGGCGGTATGGCGGCGGCCATTTTCGCCCGCAACGCGCAGTCGTCGCTTTTCAACCGCCTCTTCATCGTCGTCGCCACGACCTCGGCCTTTTTCTCCGCTGTCTCGTCCGCGGTCGGCTTCTCGCTGATCACCTCGCAGGAGACGACGGATTTCTTCCGCAATGCGATCCTGCCGCCGGCGTTTGGCGTTTTCGTATTCTTTCTTGGCCTTGCGATCTGGATCGGCGGCGCCGATCTCGTGCGACGCCCGGACTGGTTCCGCAGCCTCGCAGACGGGCCGGCGACGGCGTTGTTGCGGTTCTTCGAGCGCGCGGTGAAGATCTTCATCATCATCCCTATCCTCTCGCTCATTCTTTTCGTCGTCTCGACGTGGACGACCGTCGTCGGCATTGCGGGCGTTGACGCCGTGCGGTTGACCTACACTGCAGAGCTCGCCCGCCTGCAAGACGAGTGCGCGTCGATCGTCGCCTGGCGCCAGAGGGATTTCGGGGTCCTCACTGAACTTCAGCAATCCGTTCGCGATACGGAAAGCGCCGCAAGGCGCGAGCGTGAAGGGGGGTTTCAAACAGGATCAGCCGGCCGCGGCGCTGTGGCCGATTATTTCGAGGGCGTCGCCGAGTGGTTCGGATCGGTGGAAAAGAGCGTGGCCTCTGTTCTTGAAGGCGCGGACCCGACAGGGCTCAGCCCTTTCGCGCCGAATGTCTGTAACGACCGGGTCGATGCGCTGCGCGCGCTTCTATCGGCCGACGCCTACGCGAATTACGACGCCTGGGCGAACGCCTTCGAGACGGAATTCAATGCGTTCGCGATCGTGCTCAATCGCTGGCGTCAGGACAGACGTGTGGAACAGTCTTTGCAGGCGCAGATCGATTCCTTCGACCGCGCCAACCCCAAGCCCGTTTCCGGCCTTTCGCTCGCGCAGTCGCGCGCCATCAACACCTTCAACGACCAGGTGCGCGAGGCGCTCAAGAAGTCTCTCGCCGCCCAGCGCCGCAACAAACCGGCGCGGCCGATTCCGTCCGAAGCGGAAAAATCACCTGAGCGCGGGCTCGATATCATCAAGGCGATGCTCGGTCCGGCGCCGGAGAGGGTTGCGCCGAAGAGGGTCTCGCGTACGGCCGAAACCGTCGCCAATGAGCGCATCGCGCCGCTCTCGACAATGACGCCGCGCGACGCGGTGCTGAAACACGCGCAAGTTTTCTCCGACGTCTGGGCGCTCGGCGTCGCGTGGGATTATGCGAGCTTCGTCCTGATGCTCGCCTTTCTCTTCTTCCCTTCGGCGGAACGCGCCGCCGGCCGGAAAGGCGCTTGAACTCTCAGTATTTCGCGAAATTCGCGGCGATGAAATCATCGACGCACGACGCGACATGCCGGCGCACGGCGGCGCGCGTGCGCGGGCTCATCGAGAACATCGCGCGCATGTGGTCTTCGCCCTTTACCATGCCGAGAAAGCGCCACGCCGCGCCTTCCGAATCCCTCAGCGTGACGCCGAGCCGCTCCGCTTCGCTGTCGAGAAAGGCCGCCAGCCGCCGC
>CAZNXR010000174.1:0-2413 GCA_964576815.1 uncultured Caulobacterales bacterium
GAACAGATAACTCTATAGGGGCGGTTGACCACAGGTGAGGGATGGTGGCTGTCGATGGTGATTTCGAGCGTCGCGATCGATCCGACTTCGGCATCGGCGACCCTGGGGCGGCGGCTCCGGTCGATGATGCCATGCGGTCGCATGAAGAGTAGATCCACGACATGCGGCCCGGCGGCCTTTTCGATCAGCGCGGCGATGCGCGGCCCAACGCCCTTCAGCGCAGTCACGTCGGCGAACAGCGGGTTCAGTATTGCGGGACGCATCGCGCCCGATTATCGCCTGTTTCGGGCTGCGCGCGAAATCGTTATAAAGGAATGATGACCCTTGATCCGCACGACACGCGCCGCAAGATGCTTCTCCACAGGGCCCGCTATCGCGGCTTCAAAGAGGCGGACCTTCTGATTGGCGGTTTTGCGGCGGCGGCTTTGCCGGGCATGTCCGACGGGGAGCTTGACGCCTTTGAGGCGATCCTGTCGCTCAACGATCACGACCTCTATGCATGGGTCACAGGCGCCGGCGAGCCGCCGGCCAACATCGATCACGCCCTGATCGCCCGAATGCGCGCGTTCGACGCGTCCGCTCGCCCTTGAACGAGGTAGAGGCGAGGGCTATCAGCCTTCGCCTGTCACGCGACCGCCAAATCCGGCGGCCGCGCGCTAGTGTTTGAGGCGTTGCGATGGCGATCGTATCCGGCGTTCAGAATATCTCGGCGGAAGAGGGCTGGCGAAGCGACGCGAGCTTCACGGTGCACGATGCGCCGGACGGCGCGGCGGCGATGGCGATCGCCGAAGCCGCCGAAGCGCGCGGCGGCCTTGTCGTCTATGTGGCGCGTGATGCGGCCCGCGCGGCCGACATGTCGGCCGCGCTCGACTTCTTTGCGCCAACCATTCCAAAGATCGACTATCCGGCGTGGGACTGTCTTCCCTATGATCGCGTGTCGCCGTCGCCAGCGGTTTCGGCGGCGCGCATGGCGGCGCTGTCGCTATTGGCCGGCGCGCGCGCGGGCGGCCCGCTGATCCTCATCACCACCATCAACGCCGCGATCCAGCGCACGCCGCCGCGGGATGTTATCGCCTCGTCCGCCTTTTCGGCGGCGCCCGGCGAGACGGTGTCGATCGACGGGTTGACGCACTACTTAGCCGCCAACGGCTACACGCGGGCCTCGACCGTACGTGAGGCCGGGGAGTTCGCTGTCAGGGGCGGCCTGATCGACCTGTTTCCGCCAGGCGCAGATGAGCCGATCCGCCTCGATTTTTTCGGCGACACTCTTGAGTCCGTGCGTGCTTTCGACGCGGCGAGCCAGCGAACGACGCGGCAATTGCCGGGCGTCAGGCTCGCGGCGGCGACGGAAGTTCTGCTGACGGAAGACACGATCGCCAGGTTCCGCGCCGGGTTCCGGACGGCGTTCGGCGCGGCGTCGGACGATCCTGTATACGAAGCGGTCAGCGCGGGCCGCAAGCATGCCGGCATGGAGCACTGGCTGCCGCTCTATTACGCCAGCACCGAAACGCTTTTTGATTTCATCGGCGACGGGCTCGTCGTCCTAGAGCACTTATCAGATGAAGCGGCGGGCGACCGCTTCGCAGCGATCAAGGATCATTATTCGGCGCGCGCTGACGATTTGAGGATCACGCGTCCGAAGAACAGCGAATTCTCCGCACCCGCCTACCGGCCGCTGGCGCCGGAGGCGCTCTATCTTCCGGTCGAGGAATGGTCCGCGCGGCTCGGCGCTGCGCCGGTGCGCTGGCTTTCGCCCTTCTCTGCGCCGGCGGGCGCGCGATCCTTTTCCTTCGGCGCCAAAGTCTCCCGCAGTTTCGCCGCCGAGAGAGAGACAGCGAACCTCAACGTCTTCGAAGCGGTCAAACTTCACGCCGACGCGCTTATCGCACAGGGAAAACGCGTTTTCATCGCTTGCTGGACCGAAGGCTCCGCCGACCGGATGCGCGCGGTGATGGCCGACCATGGCGCGGCCGAGATCGGACATTTTGCGACGTGGCCGGCGGCGCTAGCGTCAAGAACGACGATCGCGACGGCGCTGATCGGCCTTGAGAGCGGCTTCGAAACCGCCGGGGCCGCATTCATTTCCGAGCAGGACATTCTCGGCGACCGCCTCGTGCGGCGCGGCAGGCGCAAACGGGCGGACAATTTCCTGACCGAAGCCTCCGCGCTCTCGGTCGGCGACATCGTTGTGCATGTAGAGCATGGCGTCGCGCGTTATGCAGGGCTGAAGACGCTCGACGTGCAAGGCGCGCCGCACGACTGCCTGCAGCTTGAATATGCCGGGGGCGACAAGCTGTTCATCCCGGTCGAGAATATCGATGTGCTCTCACGCTATGGCTCGTCTGAGGATGCCGTCTCGCTTGACCGGCTGGGCGGGGAAGGCTGGCAGCGACGCCGCGCGAAACTGAAAGAA
>CAZNXR010000174.1:2423-5536 GCA_964576815.1 uncultured Caulobacterales bacterium
ATATCACGGCGGCGACAAGCTGTTCCTGCCGGTCGAGAACATCGATCTTCTGTCGCGCTTTGGTTCGGACGATCCGAACACGGCGCTCGATCGGCTCGGCGGGGCCGGCTGGCAAAGCCGCAAGGCGCGCATTCGCGCCCGCATCCGGATGATGGCGGAGCAACTAATCGCTATCGCCGCCAAGCGTGAGATGAAGCAGACCGACCTCATCGGCCCGCCTGCCGGCATTTACGATGAATTCTGCGCGCGCTTCCCCTACGCCGAGACGGAGGACCAGGAAAACGCGATCGCTGACGTGATCGAGGATCTCGCCAAAGGCCGCCCGATGGACCGGCTGATCTGCGGCGATGTGGGCTTTGGAAAGACGGAAGTGGCGCTGCGCGCCGCTTTCATCGTCGCGATGACCGGACGCCAGGTCGCTGTCATCGCCCCGACAACTCTGCTCGCGCGCCAGCATCTTAAGAGTTTCAGGGAACGATTTAAGGGTTTTCCTCTGAAAGTAGGGGGCCTTTCGCGCTTGATACCGGCGCAGGAAGCGGCGCGCGTGAAGGCCGGTCTCGCCGACGGGTCGGTAGATATCGTGGTCGGCACCCACGCGCTGCTGTCAAAGTCAATTTCGTTCCGCGATGTCGGGATGGTGATCGTCGACGAGGAGCAGCATTTCGGCGTCAAGCATAAGGAACGCCTGAAAGAATTCCGCGCCGACACGCATGTCCTGACGCTGACGGCGACGCCGATCCCGCGCACGTTGCAGCTTGCGATGAGCGGCATCAGGGACCTTTCTCTCATCTCGACGCCGCCGGTCGACCGCCTCGCGGTTCGCACGACGGTCGGACCCTTCGATCCCATCGTCGCCCGCGAGACCTTGCTCCGCGAGCATTACCGGGGCGGGCAGAGCTTCTATGTCGCGCCGCGCATTTCCGATCTCGACGGAGTCGCCGAGTTCCTTACCGAACAGGCGCCGGAAGTGAAGTTTAAAATTGCGCACGGACAGCTGGCCGGCGGCGAGCTGGAAGACATCATGAATGCGTTCTACGAGGGAAAATTCGACGTTCTCGTCTCGACGTCCATCGTCGAGTCCGGCCTCGACATTCCGACCGCCAACACGATCCTCATTCACCACGCAGACAAGTTCGGCCTTGCGCAGCTCTACCAATTGCGCGGGCGCGTCGGGCGCTCGAAGCTGCGCGCCTACGCCTATCTCACCACCTCGCCCCGAAAGACGCTGACGCCGGCGGCGGAACGGCGGCTGAAGGTCATGCAGTCGCTCGATACGCTCGGCGCGGGGTTTACGCTGGCGAGCCACGACCTCGATATTCGCGGCGCCGGAAACCTGCTTGGCGAGGAACAGTCAGGTCAGGTGAAGGAAGTCGGCGTGGAACTGTATCAGCATATGCTCGAAGAAGCGGTGCTGGAACTTCGCGGCGGGGAAAGCGCGGCGGAGGATCAGTGGTCCCCGTCCATCAATGTCGGCATCGCCGTGCTGATCCCGGAGCACTATGTCGCCGATCTCAACGTGCGCATGGGCCTTTATCGGCGGCTTGGGGATTTGCGCGAGGACGCGGACATCGAAGGCTTCGCCGCGGAGCTGGTCGATCGGTTCGGCCCGCTTCCGGCCGAGGTCGAGCAGTTGTTGCAGATTGTGAAAATCAAGGACCTCTGCCGCCGCGCCGGCGCCGGAAAAATCGACGCGGGTCCGAAAGGGGCTGTCGTCACCTTCCGGCATGACAATTTCGCCAATCCGGCGGGCCTCGTTAAGTTCATTTCGAAGTCGGCGTTCGACATCAAGCTGAGGCCTGACCAGAAACTGGTGTTTCAGCAGAGCTGGCCGGATGAGAAGGCGCGGCTGAAGGGATGCGTGAAGATCCTGGGGATGCTGGCGGATATTGCAGCGCAGGCGTGAAAGCGCGCGGCGCAGGGGAGCATCCGCTTGCTCCTGCCAATCACGCTGTTTTAGGCGCTCTTTGGCGCCCGTCGCCCGCGGAGGTCTGCGACAAGCGCTGCGATGACGCGTTCAAACTCCGTGCCGGGCAGCCGCTCTACGGCGCTGGCGCGCACATCCAATAGGTCCAAGGTCGCACGCGGCTGCACGCCGGTGACGACGCCTTCAAGTCTCCGGGCGACGCGTTCGGCGTCGCCGCCGCGCGTTCCGCGCAGCATCACGACAAGGGTCGTCGCGGCCAGCCTTGCAATCATGTCCTCGGCGCGAACGAGCCGCGCGGCGGTGCGGAGAGCCTCGTCGAACAGGCTGCGCGAAGCGCCCGCCTGATCGGCGCCGACCTTCGGCGCCAATGTGAGCGCGACGAACGCGACAGCGCCGCCTTTTTCGTCGGCTGCGGCGCAGACGCGCATCGCGTGCTGCGCAAAAAGCCGGGCGTTCGCCGCGCCGCGGCCGCCGCCGTTTCCTTCCGGCGACCGCAGGAAAGCGCGCATCGCCGCGGACATGTTGGCGCGCCGCGTCATGGTTTCGAGCCGTCGGGCGAGATCATCGCCGGCGCGCGCCGCGGCCATCGTGTCGAGCCCGTCCTTGGCGGCGCGCCGGTCGAGCAGGTCTTCATCAGCAGACAGGATGACGACGGGGAGGCGGCGATGTTCCCGGTGGCGTCGCAACGCGCGGGCGAGCGCGATCAGCAGATCGTTTTCGTCCGCAGGAATGAAGACAGCGCCGTCAAAACTCCCGTGATCAAGTGCGCGCATCGCCTGGCCGGCCGTGAAGACGGACACGGAGGAACGCGCCGCAGCGCGGACCGCATGCGACGCCGCGAGGGCGAGCGGCGACGGCTTTCCGGCGATCAGGACTGCGCCGCCTTCCTTCGGAGCGGGCGCCGAGAAACTGACGGCGCGTCCGTCGGCGACAATCGATTTCAGCCGATCGCCCGTCTCTTCGGCGAGCCTTGCAAGGCGCAAGCGTTCGCGCACCGCGCCGATCAGCGGTTCGACGCTCGTGCGCAGAAAAACCGTCTCGCCGAGTCGCGCGAGGCGCCGGCGCTGCTCGGACGTTGCGGCTGCATCCGCTGCGATCAGAACGCCTGCGCCGGCCCCGAGACGGCGGGCGGAAGTGGCCGTTTCAGACGTTGCAGGGCTGTCGGGGTCCGCGCCGTAGAGATCGACCA
>CAZNXR010000175.1:0-5484 GCA_964576815.1 uncultured Caulobacterales bacterium
CGGCCGCGCGCCGAATAGCGCAGCACCCACCGCCGCGCGCCCTGTGGATCAATCAGAAGGAAAAGGCCATCCCCGTCCGCGTACCGCCCCGGCTCCCTCAGGCGTTCGACCTCAAGAGCCGTCAAACGCTTGTAAATCCGCCTGCCCACGCGATTTTCCCGTCCCTCATTTCATCCCACAATCTAAGCGGGATACTGGGGGATTCTAACGGACGTTGCCGGACCTTGCAAAGCCCATAACGGCCCGTTATTACTACAAGAATGGACGCATGGGGAAAGTAACGTACACTGACGGAAAAGCTCGCTGGCGGATGGGGTGGGATTCGAACCCCCGGTGGACTTGCGCCCACGCCGGTTTTCAAGACCGGTGCCTTAAACCACTCGGCCACCCATCCACTCGCCCCGAACCGGGGCGGCGGGACCATAGAGGCGGCGTCCGAAATGGCAAGGCGGCGCGCAGGCCCAATTTCACCGCGAATCCGTTGCGATTAAAGGCAAAAGCCCGCATAGCCACTTGCCTATGAGTCGTCTCACTTCACTCGGATTCGTAATTGCCCGGCTCGCCGGGACAGCCTCGCTGGTGTTGATAGGCGCCTGTTCGACGACCAAGTTGCCGGACGCTCCGAGATCCATCGGACAAACCGTCAAGGCAAACCCTCATAACAAGGTAGGCGCGCCCTATCAGATCGACGGCCGCTGGTACACGCCGAAGGTTGAGCCGGACTATGTCGAGACCGGAGTCGCTTCCTGGTATGGCGACGCCTTCCACGGCAAGCTGACGGCGAATGGCGAGATCTTCGACAAGCGCCGGATCTCGGCGGCGCACCGGACGCTGCCCATGCCGACCGTCGTAGAGGTCGAAAATCTCCAGAACGGCCGACGCATCGTCGTGCGGGTGAACGATCGGGGGCCCTTCGCCAAGGATCGTATCATCGACCTTTCGCACGCGGCGGCGGACGCGCTCGGGTTTACTGCGCAGGGAACCGCAAACGTGCGTGTCCGCTATCTCGGCGAAGCAAATCTTGCGGACCTTGCTCCTTTGCCGGGTCAGCAACCGCGCACGCGGGCGATCGCCGCGACGCCGGCGGCGGCAAGCGGCCGGGACGCGATGGCCTCTCTCATCGCGAGCACTACCGGCACGCCGCCAGGCGCTGCTGCGCCGGTGACATCGACAGAGCTTTGGGTCGAAGTGGCGCAGGTTGAAAATGCCGCTGACCTTCAGCGCATGCGGCTCTATATTCCGGGGGAGGGGCCGATGGCGCTGCATTCGGCGTCTGATGGCAGGCGCTCCGTGCAGAGCGTGCGGCTCGGGCCTTTCGTCAGCGAGGCTTTGGCGGCGGCGTCGCTGTCGCGCGCTCGCGAGGCTGGCTTCGGGGCGGCGCGCATCATTTACGGCGCCGGGAATTAAAGGTTGATGGGTTGGTAGGAGCGGATATGTCGATGCGTTTTCTGAAGGGTTCTCTCGTATTTCTCAGCGCAGCCGCCGCCTGCATCGGCGCCGCTCTAGCAGAAGTGACGACGAAGGCGCCCTTCGCGGTCATCATGGACTACGAGACCGGCGCCGTCCTCTTCGAGAAAGACGCAGACACGCCGACGCACCCTTCGTCGATGAGCAAGCTCATGACCTCGGCGATCGTGTTCGAGCGGCTGAAGTCCGGCCAATTGAAACTCACCGACGAATTTCCCGTCTCTGAAAAGGCGTGGCGCATGCAGGGGTCCAAAATGTGGACCCGTGTCGACACCAAGATCCCGCTTGGCGCGCTGCTTGACGGCATCATCGTCCAGTCGGGCAATGACGCCTGCGTCGTCGTCGCCGAAGGCATCGCCGGCAGCGAAGAAGCCTTCGCCGACCTGATGACGAAAAAGGCGCGCGAATGGGGCCTCGCCAATTCGACCTTCGCCAATTCGACCGGCTGGCCGGACGACAATCACAAGATGTCGACGCGCGACCTCGCTTTGCTGGCGCGCAAGATCATCAAGGATTTCCCCGAGTATTACTCTCGTTATGCGCAGAAGGAATTCACCTGGGAGAAGATCAGGCAGCCGAACCGCAATCCGCTGCTCTACTCGTTCAAAGGCGCAGACGGACTGAAGACCGGTCACACGGAAACGGCGGGCTACGGACTTGTCGGCTCGGCGGAAGTTGACGGCCAGCGGCGGATCATCGTCGTCAACGGACTAGAGTCGGAAAAAGCGCGCGCGGCGGAGACCGAACGCCTGATGCGAATCGCCTTCAACGACTTTACGAAGCGCACGCTGTTTACGGCGGGCGCGATTGCCGGCGACGCCATGGTCTTCGCCGGCAAGAGCCCTTCGGTCCCGCTCGTCGCGGGCGAGTCGATTTCGATGATCATCAGCCGCGCCGACGCCGCGTCGATGTCGGCGAAAGTCATCTATGAGGGGCCCGTCGAGGCCCCGATCGAAAAGGGCCAGCAGATCGGCGTGTTGCGCATCACGCAAGGCTCCAGCGAGGCGCGCGAATTTCCCCTCTATGCGGGCGAAGCCGTCAAGTCGATCGGTCCGCTCGGCCGCATCGGCCTTGCGGCGAAAACAATCTTTGGAAAGCCGCAGGCGGCCGCAGAGGCGGCCGCGCCGGAATAGGCAGTCGATGACAGGCGCGCGTCGCGGCTTTTTCATCAGCGTCGAAGGCGCCGACGGCTCCGGTAAGTCTTCGCAAGTCCGCCGGTTGGCTCAGCATCTCCGCGCGCATGGCCGCGACGTCGTTGAGACGCGTGAGCCGGGCGGCGGCGGGGAAGGAGCCGAGGCGATCCGCGGGCTGCTGCTCAACGGCGCCAAGGAGCGGTGGACACCTGCTGCGGAGGCGCTGATGATGTACGCCGCCCGCGCAGAACATCTCGACAAGTTGATCCGGCCCGCGCTGGCAGCGAGAAAAACCGTCATCACCGACCGCTTCGCCGACTCGACGATGGCCTATCAGGGCTTCGCCGGCGGTCTCGGCGAGTCGGCAGTGACGGCGCTGCACGCCATTGTTGTCGGTAAGGATGATCCCGATCTGACGCTAATTCTCGACGTTCCTGTAGTGCTCGGCCTTCAGCGCGCCGGCGGCCGCCGGGGCGGTGAGAGCCGTTTCGAAGAAAAGGGGCCGGCCTTCCAGCAAGCGGTGCGCGACGCGTTTCTGGCGATCGCGCGCGCCGAACCTCGACGCTGTCGGGTCATCGACGCTTCGGCCGATGAAGAAACCGTGTGGCGGGCGGTTGCCAAGGCGGTCGATGGCGCGCTTCAATCGCGGGTCTGATCCGAGGCACTTCTTGAACGACGCGACCGACATTCCGCCGCCTCACCGGCGCACTGATTTTCTGGTCTCGCCGGACCTTGAGGCGCAGCTTCAGCGCTCTATCGCGCAGGGCGCACTCGCCAATGGCTGGCTGATCACGGGACCAGAAGGGATCGGCAAGGCGACGCTCGCCTATCGGCTCGCCCGCGCGCTGCTGCACGACGGCGGGAAGACCCTCGATCCTTCCGCAGACAATCGGACGACGTCGCTCATCGCCGCCCGCGCCCATCCCGACCTGTTTGTCGCCGAGCGGCTCTACGATGAGAAAAAAGAGCGCCACGCTACTGAAATTTCTGTCGATACGGCCCGCGACCTCATCCATTTCCTCAACCACACCGCCTCCATGGGCGGATGGCGTGTCGCGATCGTCGATACCGCCGACGATCTCAATCGCAATTCGGGAAACGCGCTTCTTAAAGCGCTTGAGGAGCCGCCGCCCCGGACAGCGCTCTTTGTGCTGTCATCTGCGCCCGGCCGGCTGCTGGCGACCATCCGCTCGCGCTGCCGCCGCCTCGCGCTTCGTCCCTATGCAGACGAAACTGTCTCGGCGTTTCTTGAGCGGGAAGGGGCGGCGCAAGGACCGGAGGCGGCGAAGATCGCAGCAGCGGCGGAGGGACGCCCCGGCTTCGCCCTGCGCCTTGCCGCAGGAGACGGGCCGGAAGCGGTTGAGGCCGTGGAAGCCTTTGTCGCCGCCAGAGACGCTACGGACGTTGCGCAAAAACTCGCTGCGAAGAGCGCTGACGGGGTCTGGCCGATATTTCAGGAATTGCTGCTGCGCCGGATCGACCGCACGGCGCGTAATTTCGCCATTAACGCCGACGAGCGCGCGAGCGCGATGGCAAGGCTTCGGGAGACAATCGGCGTCCTTTTCACGCGCGGGGACGGCGTCAACCTTGACCGCTTTCAGATGGTGCTTGCCGCCGCGCGCGCCGCCGCGCAGGCGCCGCCTATCGTTCCCTGATGATCGTCGACAGCCACGTCAATCTGCATCACGAAAAGTTCGACCGCGAGGTCGAAGAGATCATCGCACGCGCAAAGGCGGCCGGCGTCGGCGCGATGTTGACGATCGCCGACCGCATCAGCTCAACAGAGAAGATCCGCGGCATCGCAGCGCGCCATCCGGCGATCTGGCGCTCGGTCGGCGCTCATCCCCATTACGCCGCCGATCACAAGGACCTGACCGCGGAAGCGCTCATCAAACTTGCGTCAGAACCCAAGGTCGTCGGCATCGGCGAGTGCGGACTGGACTTTCACTATGGATTTTCGCCGGCTGCCGATCAGGAAAGGGTCTTCGCCGCGCATATCGAGGCCTCGCAAGAGACAGGCCTGCCGCTCATCATCCATACGCGCGAGGCTGATGAGTTGACGGGTCGCATGCTCGCTTCAGCGATGAAGTATAAATCCTTCACGCCGCTCCTTCATTGCTACACGAGCGGCATGGCGCTCGCCCAAGTTGTCATGGAAATGGGCGGCTTTGTTTCGTTCTCAGGCATAATCACCTTCAAGAATGCCGAAGGCGTACGCGCCGTCGCGGCGCGAATGCCGCATGAGCGCATCATCGTCGAGACGGATTGCCCGTATCTTGCGCCCGTTCCGCATCGAGGACATCGCTGCGAACCCGCTCATGTCGTGCACGTTGCTGACAAGCTTGCAGAAATTCTCGGACTGACGCGCGGCGCGGTCGATCGACTGACGACGGAGAATTTTTTCCGGCTGTTCTCGCGGGCATCAGACGAGGAGCGCTTGTGAGCGGAGCGGGGCGCCGTCGCGCTGTCATTCTCGGGTGCGGTTCCTCGGGCGGGGTTCCGCGGCTCGGCGGCCCCGACGGCGCCGGCGACTGGGGAACCTGCGATCCCCGCGAACCCAGGAACCGGCGCTCGCGCTGTTCTCTTCTTGTCGAGCGCGCGCAGGGGGCGTTTGACGACCGGGCAGGGGTCACCTCGATCGTCATCGACACGTCGCCCGACATGCGCGCGCAACTCCTCGCTGCTCGGGTCCAGCATATCGACGCCGTTTTGCTGACGCATGACCACGCCGACCAAACGCACGGGATCGACGATCTGCGCGCTTTCGCGATCGCCAGGCGCAAGCGCGTGCCTGTCTATCTGGATCGCGCCGTCTCCGGAAAAGTTGTGCAGCGATTTCACTATTGTTTCGAACAGGCGCCCGGGAGCTGGTATCCGGCGATCC
>CAZNXR010000176.1:0-5472 GCA_964576815.1 uncultured Caulobacterales bacterium
GGTCGTGTTCGCGATCCCGCTGTCGCTGAAGCAACAGGCTTATTCGCCTATTCAGAAGCATGAGGAAGGAAATCACAAGGTCGATTGGGGCCGGATAGGCGTCGTGGCGTTCATTCTTGTCAGCGCTGTCGGGGCGAATGCGAGCGCCAACATTTTCGCGCCGCGGTTGCTTGATGTCGTCCCGGTGATCGGCCTCGCCGTTTGGTTCGCAATTCTGGCGGGCGGGCTGCTGCGCAAACCGAATCTGAAGGTCGCCGCCGATAGCTTAAAGGGGTCGCTCTTCTTATTAGCGCTCGTCACCTGCGCATCGATGATGCCCGTTCAGGCGCTGCCGCCGGCAAGCTGGCAGACGGCTTTCGGACTGGGTTTCATTTCTTCCGTCTTTGACAACATTCCGCTGACGGCGCTGGCGCTAAAGCAGGGCGGGTTTGACTGGGGCGTGCTGGCGTTCGCCGTCGGCTTCGGCGGATCGATGGTGTGGTTCGGATCGAGCGCCGGGGTGGCCGTCTCGAACCTCTATCCGGAAGCCAGATCCGTATTCAAATGGATCGCCAGCGCCTGGTGGATTCCCATCGCCTATGTCGCCGGCTTCTTCGCCATGTTGGCTGTCTTCGGCTGGCATCCGCATGCGCCGCATAAGGAAACGCCAAGCGCCGTTTCACACCAGAGCGGGCACTGAAATTCTTGAGGCGCTTTTAAAAAAGGGATCGCTAGGCATGCGTCTGGCAACGATCCGGATCGCCTCAGCTTTATTCATCGGAACAGCTGCGGCCGCCGCCCAGCCGACGCCGCTTGATCCGGTGCGGGCCGAAGCGCGGGCGATGCTAGAGCGCCTGATTGCGTTTCCGACGGTCGCTGGCCGTGGCGCCGTCCCGAAAATGGCGGGTTACCTTGCGAACGAGCTGATCTCGGCCGGATTCGACCGAGAGGACACCGAAATCCTCTTGGTCGGCGAAAGCGCGGCTTTGGTCGTCCGCTATCGCGGAGCGGCAGGATCGAAAGTCAAGCCTGCGCTTTTCCTCGCCCATATGGACGTCGTGGAAGCACGTCGTGAAGACTGGGATTTTGACCCCTTCGCCCTAACTGAACGGGAAGGAGTGTTCTACGGGCGCGGCGTCGTCGATAACAAATACGGCGTACTGACTTTGACCCAGGCCTTCATGCGGTTGAAGCGCGAAGGCTTCGTTCCTGATCGCGACCTCATTCTGGCTTTCTCCGGCGACGAAGAAACCGACATGCAGACGACGCGCATGCTGGCGGAAAAGCTGAAAGACGCGGCGTTCGCCGTGAACGCGGACGCCGGCGGCGGCTACAGGCCCGCGGCGGGCGCGCCCGGAGCCTATGGCGTGCAGGCTACGGAGAAAACCTACGCGACTTTTGAAATCACGGCTGTCAACGAAGGCGGGCATTCATCTGCGCCAAGAGCGGACAACGCCATTTACGAGCTGGCGGACGCGCTGAAAAAAATCGAAACGCTCAGATTTCCGGCGCGTTGGAACAGCGTCTCGCTTGCGGCCTTCGCGGCGATTGCGACGACGCTCGACGGCGATCTGAAGAACGCCGTTGAACGGTTCGTCGCCAAGCCCGGCGACAAAAAGGCATTGAAGGTCATGTCGGCCGATCCGGCGACCGATCGCGACCTGCGTACGACCTGCGTCGCTACAATGCTGCGCGGCGGCCATGCGGAGAACGCGCTGCCGCAGAACGCCACTGCAACAATTAACTGCCGCATCTTTCCCGGCGATCCTGTCGAGGAGGTGCGCGCGATGCTCACCAAGGTGGTCGCGAATGACAAGCTGAAGATCGAGACGCTTGGCGAGCCGCTTGAAAGTCCTGTCAGCGACATTCCCGCAGAAGTCAGCGCCGCGATCGAAGAGGTCGTGAAGGTGCGGATGCCTGGATCGATTATTTCGCCCTATCTCGAATCAGGAGGAACGGACGGGCTCCACTTTCGCCGCGCGGGCGTGCCTACGGTCGGCGCCGGGCCGATCATTTCGCTTGAAGGCGACGAGTACAATTTCCACGGCAAGAATGAACGACTTCCGGCGGCGCGGTTTTACGACGGCCTCGATCACTTCGTGATCTTCATCAAGGCGCTCGCGGGTCCGAAGCCCTAAAAGGCGTAGCCGGCAAACAAGCGCAAGTCGGCGTCCGTAGCGTCGCGGGAGACCCCGAACAAGGCGCCGAGTTCGAGCCGGACATGCGCGCCTAGCCTGGTGCGGAAAAGCGGCCCGATCTGGTGCCGCTGATCGTCGAAACTTCCGAAATTCCGAGTCGAGACGAAATTGTTGAACACCTGCAAGCCGATTGCGGTCTCATCGCTCGTCTGCACGAAAATCTCTTCGCGCGTTTCGAAAAGAAACCCCTCGGGCGCGTTGTCGCCGATCTCTTTGCCGAAATAGATGTTGCTGCGGATTTCGACATTGCCAGCCGTAAAGCTGTTGAGAACGCCGATCCGCGCGCGCCCCGGCAGCCCATCCTGAAGCGGGATGTCGCCCTGCCAGCGGATCGCAAAATCCCAGCGCTTCCGGTCGACGAACTGGGTGAAGATGTTGGGCGACAGACGCCGCGTCCTGAGCGGCCCGTCGCCGATCTTTCGCTGCTCGACGAACGCCATCAGCCGAAGCCCGTCCGCCGGCGCGTAATTGACGTGGATGCGCTGGGAAAACGGATCAACGGTTCCGGCGTCGCCGATCGAGGCGCGGTATTCGACCAGCACCTCGCCTTCGCGCACGGCGGCGCCGGGTACGGACGCGGTGTTCTGCGCCAACGCGGTTGAAACGCACGCGGCATAGGCGGCGAGCGCCGAGGCGGCGCGGAGGACGACGTTCCGGAACACAAACCGCAATGTGCAGGCCCCGCGCCAACGGCGCATCAGAAAAATCCGGTCAGGTTGAGCGACAGGTACCGGGTGTCGATGGGCGACGGCGCGTTGGGCGCGGTTTCAAGGAAACGGCCTTTGGCGAGGTAAATGTAGTCGGCCTCGAAACGCAGGATGTCAGGCTTCACCCACCAGCGCACGCGCGCGTCGATAAGGTGACCGCCGAAGTCGCCTGAAAGTCCCGAGGGATCCCGCACGCCGGTCGTCGAGAACGCATCGGTCGGCGAGGCCAGCCAGAGCGCCCGCCACGCGAGAAGCGTGTCGAGCCGCTTACCCGGCGCAGTTTCAAGCCGCGCTCCGAGGGAGGTCGTGTTCGTCCGCCCGATTGCGTTGAATAGGCCGGCGGGCGCGAGATCGGAGCGACGCATGCCGAACAGCGTGTCAAATCGGGAAAACTTCGCGTCGGGCCCGTCGCCGGTGGCGTGATCGAACTCGAACGCGACATAAGGCCTGATGGCCGCGTCCCATTGGTAGCCCGCTTCCGCGTGGAGGAACCACGCGCGCGCATCGAGGGTTGCGGCGGTCGGCGCTGCGGAGGCGCTGACCGTTCCGGTCTGCCAGAACCCTTCAACGTCATAGGCGAGTTTTCCAGGCGACGGATCGCGGAACGCCCGCAAACCGGCGGTCATCAGACGGCGGTCGCGCGTCGCAGCCTCAAGTCCATCGCGCTCGACGAAGCGCACCGCGATCGCTTCGATCCTGCCGTCGAACAGAGGGTTCGGTCCAGCGTAGAACCCGCCGTAGACTTGGGTGTCGAAATTCTGGCCGTCGAAGGCGACGCGATTATCGATGATATCGTCGAAGCTGTCCGGCCGCCTGATCAGCGGCAGAAGATAAAACGCAGCCGCAGAGGCATCCTTTCCGAATTTCACGTCGGCCCGCGCGCCGACATAGGCGTTGAGCGTGTTACGGTAGTCCTCCGCGCCAAGGAGGCGCTTGCTGCCAAGCGGGACGATCTGCCTACCCAGCGTCAGCGAGACATCGGTCCCTTCGCCCAGAATATCGTCAGCCTTCAGCCTGACGAAGGCGGAGACGAGTTCGAATGTGTTGACGTCTCCGGTCGAAAGTGGCGCGCCGTCGCCGGCGAAATAGCTGCGGCTGTCGTATAGGTCGGCGCCGAAGTCGATCCATCCGGCGGCGTAGAGCGCGGAGATGACGGTCCTCATGCTGAAAAGGTCGTCGGACGAATTGAACCCGGCCCGCGCCTGACCGTCGATGAACTCATAACGGAGCCGCATCGACCCCTTGAGCGAAAATCGCTCTGCAAGCCCCAATGCGTCGGCTAGCGGCGTCGCCTTCGATTCGGCGACCTGCGCCGCCGCAGGCCCGACCGCGGCCAGCGTCAAAAAAGCTCCCAGAAATCGCGCGGCGGCGGTCATCGGGAGAATTCTCGCCTGATATGCTCTATTTCTCGTTATCGCTGACGAGCACCGGCCCCATCGCACCATTGGCGCCGTTGTCCCTCAGAATGCCGAGGCGCTTTGCAACTTCACGATAGGCTTCGGTGACGCCGCCGAGGTCTTTGCGGAAGCGGTCCTTGTCCATGATCGCGCCGGTTTCAATGTCCCATAGGCGGCAACCATCCGGGCTGATCTCGTCGGCGAGGATCAGTCGCACCATGTCGCCTTCATATTGACGTCCGAACTCGACCTTGAAATCGACGAGTTTGATGCCGACGCCGGCGAAGAGGCCTGACAGAAAGTCGTTGATGCGCAGCGCAAGCGCCATCATGTCGTCGATTTCCTGCGGCGTCGCCCAGTTGAATGCCGTAATGTGTTCTTCGGAGACGATCGGATCGCCTAGCGCATCGTTCTTGTAATAGAACTCAACAACGGAACGGGGCAGCTGGGAGCCTTCTTCAAGCCCCAGCCGTTTGACAAGCGAGCCCGCCGCGACGTTGCGCACGACGACTTCAAGCGGGATGATCTCGACATGGCGGATGAGCTGCTCGCGCATGTTCAGCCGGCGAATGAAGTGGGTCGGCACGCCGATGCGCTCCAGACCCTGCATGATGAACTCGGAGATACGGTTGTTGAGGACGCCCTTGCCCTCAAGCACCGCGCGCTTCTGATTGTTGAAGGCGGTCGCGTCGTCCTTGAAATACTGGATCAGCGTGCCGGGCTCAGGACCCTCGAAGAGGATCTTGGCCTTGCCCTCGTAGACCTGCTTGCGGCGAGCCATTTTCACTAGATCCTTCCCGGCGGGTGACGTCCCAGGCCTCAGCTTGCCGGGCCGGTCGAAGCGGGGCGCTATACGCGCTTCCCTCCCGCCCGAAAACCCCTACATCCAACCTGCGGGCGGCGTCTATCGCCGCATCGCAGCAATCCCCCGCCGCCGCATTGCCGGGCGCCCCGGCGGCGGGTAGAAAGACCGAGGGTCGCTTTAAAAAACGTAAGGAATTCAAAGGCTATGGCAAATTTCGATGAACGGAAGGACACATTCGAGAAGAAATTCGCCCATGACGAAGCTCTGAAGTTCAAAGCTGGAGCGCGGCGCAACCGCCTCCTTGGCCAATGGGCGGCCGGGCTCATGGGCCTGTCAGGCGAAAAGGCTGAGGACTACGCCAAATCGGTCATCAAGGCCGACTTCGA
>CAZNXR010000177.1:0-5471 GCA_964576815.1 uncultured Caulobacterales bacterium
CAAGGCGAACCCCTTACGGTTACGATCACCGGCGAGGGCGCGATCTTCGTGCAGGAGACGGCGGTCGAACTCGACCGCCTCGTTCCCCAGCTCGAGGCGATCGCGACGGCCGGCTACAGCCAGCGCATTTTCGTGCGCGCCGATCAGTCGCTGGCTTACGGCGAGGTGATGCGCACCATCGGCAGAATCAATGACGCCGGCTTCACCCGCGTCGGCCTCGTCACCGAGCGGGAGCCGGAATGACGCGGGCCGCCTGAAGGAGCGCCATGCGGACGAGCCTCGTTGCGTCTCTTGCTCTTCACGCCGGCGCGCTCGCGCTCGCCTTCGTGTCGTTGCCGGAGTTCATGCGCACGCGCGTCGTCGAGCAGCCCGTCATACCGATCGAACTGATCGACAAGGCCGAGCTTAGCGATCGCACCAGCGTTCCCGCCGCCGCGCCGAAACCGAAGCCGGCGCCGGAAAAGAAACCGGAACCGCCCGCCGAAAAGCCGCCCGAGCCGCCGAAGGCCGAACCGGAAAAGAAGCCGCAGGAAAAGCGCGCCGAAAATCCGCCGGAAAAGAAACCTGAAGAGAAAAAACCGGAGGAGAAAAAGCCCGAGAGAAAACCCGAGAAAAAGCCGGACGATCTCGACCTCGACGCGCTCGCCGCGCTGATCGACAAATCGAAGAAGGATCAACCGGCCGGCGGCCCGTCGCAGGCGGCGGAAGAAGCCGAGCGCGCGCGCGAGGCGATCGGCGCGGGCGACCGCCTCACCGTCACCGAAGTCGATAAGATGCGCGCCGCGGTCGCGCGCTGTTGGAACGCGAGCGCCATCCTCGGCGCGCCGAACCCCGAAAACCTCGTCGTCGAGATCGACATCGATCTCAATCGCGACGGCACGCTCGCGGGGACGCCGCGGGTCGTCAACGCGCCGCAAATCGCGCTGTCCGGAAACCGGTTCTGGAAGGTCGCCGAGCAGAACGCGGTTCGCGCCGTGCAGGCCTGCCAGCCCTACGATTTCTTCGATCCGGCGCGGTACCAGGAGTGGCGCGCCTTCACGCTCAATTTCGATCCCAGCATCATGGCGGGATTTTAAGGGGCCAAGCGCCTTGTCCGCGCCCTATTTCAAGGTCTCGAATCGGCTAGCGATCACGAACAGCGAATGGAAGTGATGACGATGATGAAAAAGGCGATCCTTGCGGTTCTGGCGGCGGCGACGGCGCTCGGCGCGTTCGCAGTCGCTTCGGCGCGCGTGCGCATCGACATCACGCAGGCGAATATCGAGCCGATGCCGATCGCGGCGCCGGACTTCATCGGCGAAACGGATGAGATGCGCGCGCTCGGGCGCGACATCACTAGCGTCATCATGGCCGATCTCGACCGCTCGGGGCTCTTCAGCGTCATCGACCAGCGCGCCTATATCGAGCGGATCGGCAGCGTGAACGTGCGTCCGCGTTTTCCGGACTGGCGCATCATCAACGCGCAGGTTCTCGTCGTCGGCGACGTGCGTCCGACGCCGGACGGGCGCATCGAAGTCGCGACGCGCGTCTGGGACGTCTATTCGAACGAACAGCTCGGCGCCGTCTCCTTCAAGACGCCGGCCGACAACTGGCGGCGCGCCGCGCACAAGGTCGCGGATTTCGTCTACAAGTCGCTGACGGGCGAGGAAGGCTATTTCGACACGCGCGTCGTCTTCATCCACGAGACCGGGCCGAAGCAAAAGCGCTCCAAGCGGCTGATGATCATGGATCAGGACGGCGCCAATCCGGTGCTCTTGACCGACGGTCTCAACTATCAGGCGCTGACGCCGCGTTTCTCGCCGACGCAGCAGCAGATCACCTATATGGCCCTGTTCGATAATCGTCCGGGCCAGGTCTATCTTTTCAACATCGAGACCGGCGAGCAGGAGCAGCTCGGCACGTTCCGCGGCATGACCTTCGCGCCGCGCTTCACGCCCGACGGCACGCGCGTCTTGATGTCGATGGAACGTGCCGGCAATTCCGACGTCTTCATCATGGAGCTCGCGACGCGCAAGCTGTCGCGATTGACCGACAATCCCGGCATCGACACCTCGCCGACGATGTCGCCGGACGGCCGGCGCATCGCCTTCACCTCCGACCGCGGCGGCTCGGAACAAATCTATGTGATGAACGCCGACGGCTCGGGCCCCAAGCGCATCACCTTCGGTCAGGGGCGCTACCAGACGCCGGTGTGGTCGCCGCGCGGCGATCTCATCGCCTTCACCCGCCAGTATCAGGGCCGCTTCTATATCGGCGTCATCCGCCCTGACGGAACGGGCGAACGTCTCCTCACCGAAAGCTATCTCGACGAGGGGCCGACCTGGTCGCCGAACGGCCGCGTCCTCATGTTCTTCCGCGAGCCGTCGCCGGGCGCCGGTCCCGCCCTTTGGTCCGTCGATCTCACCGGTCGCAACCTCCGCCGCGTCAGGACTCCGGGCGACTCCTCCGATCCAGCCTGGTCGCCGCCGCTCCCGTGAGGACCGCCATAACGCGTTTTTCATTTTGGCGCCGTACCGGTTCCGCTTGAACGGGCCCGCGGCGCAGCTTAGGGTGCAGGGGGCTAGGACTACCGATAGTTAATCTTTAGCGGTTAGGTCGGACTTGGCGAAATGCGCCGCACAATATCGGCGGCGCAGGCGGCGTTGGTCACACCGGCGTCGTAATTTGTGTTCACAGAGGGTGATGTTGGGGTCAGCCCCAATGCGTCCAGTCATCGCGCAGCGGAGCTTAAGAATGAAAAAGTCGTTCACAATCAAGATGATCGGTGCAGTCGGCCTCGCCTTTCTGGCGGCAGCCTGCGCCAGCAACAAGGCGACCGGCCCGGATGTCGTCGCGACAGAATCCGGCGCAACCGGCGCCGGCGTCGGCAATGTCGTTCCGGGATCCCAGGGCGATCTCGAATCCAACGTCGGCCACCGCGTTTTCTTCGGCTATGACCAGTACACGCTTTCCGGCGAGGCTCAGGCGACGCTGCAGCGCCAGGCCGATTTCCTTCGCCAATATCCGAATGTCCGCATCCAGCTCGCCGGCAACTGCGACGAGCGCGGCACCCGCGAATATAACCTCGCCCTCGGCGCCCGCCGCGCAGAAGCTGCGCGCGCCTATCTCGCCAGCCTGGGCATCGACTCCTCGCGGGTCACGACTGTCTCCTACGGCAAGGAGCGTCCAATCGACGCGCGGTCGACCGAAGACGCCTGGGCGCTTAACCGCAACTCGACGACGACGATCGTCAGCGCGGGCGCGTAAGTCGCCTTCGGCAGGAATATCGGGCGCGCCAGCGGTCGTCGCCGGCGCGCCCTTTTCATGTTGACCGCCACATTTTCGGCGCGCGGCGCCGCCACCATGTAAAGGCGCGCTGAACCCGCTAGAGTAAGTCGGGCGCCGAACGCCGCTGCATAAGGGAACTCAGTCATGCGTCTTACTCTGCTCGTCGCCGCCTCTTTTATGGCGCTCATCGTTTCTCCCGCCCTCGCCGGCACCAAGGAGCGTGTCGAGGCGCTGGAAGCCGCTGTCGCGCAGCTCCAATCGACCCAGCCTGCGGCGCGGGAGGCGAACGCCAAGATGGATCGACTGGAGGCTGAGGTGAGAAGCCTCACGGGCCGCCTTGAAGAATTGACGTATGAGCTCGAGCAGGCGCGCGCCAGGCTGGACTCTGTCAGCGCCGCTCTCGCAGGGGACGCGCCTGCACCGCTCGCCGGCGCCCCCGCGGGGCCGAAAGACCTCATCGCCAACGAGATCTCGAGATCGGGTCCCGCCGCCGGCGATGTCGCGCTGCCGCTCGATCCTGAGGCCGCCTTCTCTTACGCTTCCGATTTTCTTCTCTCCGGCGATTACGCGAAGGCCGAACTCGCCTTCGGACGCTTTGTCGAGGCGTTCCCCAATCATCCGCGTACGGCAGATGCGCGTTTTCGCCTCGGCGAGGTTTATCTCGCCGGCGGCAAGAACACCGAAGCGGCGGATACCTTCATCGGCTTCATTCGCGCCTATCCGCAGAGCGCGCGCGGCGCCGAGGCTTATCTAAAGTTGGGCACCGCGTTCTCCCGGCTCTCGAAGCCTGACGAAGCATGCAAGGTCTTCAAGACGCTGAAGTCGAAATATCCGAACGCCGCGCCGGCGGTCCTGCAGCGAACAGACGTCGAGATGTCGCGCATCAACTGCCGTTGACGGCGAGCATCGAGGCGCGCTTCGCCGCCGCATGGCGTGCGGCGGGCGCCCCGCGCCGGCCGCTTCTTGCAGTTTCGGGCGGCGGCGACTCGATGGCGCTGATGCGCCTCGCCGTCCCGCTCGCGCGCGACGGCGCCGCGATCCGCGTTGCAACAGTCGATCATGGCCTCAGGTCCGCTTCGGCGGCGGAGGCGGACTTCGTCCTGCGCGAGGCCGCCGCGCTGGGTCTTGCCGCGGTCGTCCTTCGCTGGGAGGGCGAAAAGCCGGCGTCGGGCCTGCAGGCCGCAGCGCGCGCGGCGCGGTACCGCCTTCTCGCCGCGGAGAGCGCGCGCGCCGGGGCTGACGCGATCCTCACCGCACATACCGCCGACGATCAGGCCGAGACCCTTTTGATGCGAATGTCGCACCGCACCGGCGTGCGCGGCCTCGCGGGCATGGCCGCCGAGAGCCATATCGCTGACGGCGCGGGGGTTCCGCAACGGCTCCTTCGCCCTCTTCTCGGCGAAGAAAGGGAGGCGCTGCGCAGTTATCTGGCCTCGGCGGACGGGCGCTTCATCAATGATCCGTCGAACGATGATCCACGCTTTGAACGCGTCAGGGTCCGACGGACGCTCGAGGCCGCCGCCGAGCGCAAAGCGCTTGTCTCAAGCCTTTTGGAACTCACCGGACGCGCCCAAGACCTGCGGGGCGTGTCAGAGCGAATGGAAGTTCTTGAATTTCATCGCGCAGGGGGAGCGTTCCTGGCGGACGGCTCAGTCCGGCTCTCCCCCTTCACCGACCCCGTTTTGGCGGCGCGTCTCATTCGGGCGACAGGCGCCGGCGAACATGCGCCCGGTGAGGACGCCGCGGCGACGTCGCTCACTGCCGCGCTGTCGGGCCGGCGCGCAACACTTGCAGGCGCAGTCGTTGAGGCAAAGGGAGATGGTCTGGTCTTTAAGCGCGAACCTGCCGCGGTTCTCGGTCGCGCCGGCGTCCCGGGCGTTGCGGCCATTGAATTGCCCCCGGGCGGGCGCATCCTGTGGGACCACCGATTTTTGGTGAGGAATTGCCATAAGGAAGTCGCGGAAGTGCGCGCGCTCGGCGCCCAAGCCGCAGCGCTCGGCGATGGCCTCCTTCAGGCGCTGGAAACCGCGCCCGGCCTTTTCCTCGCAGGTCGCCTTGCCGGCTTCCCGGGCGACGCCGACGTCGGCGACGACGCTGTCCAGTGCCTTGTCCCTGAGCGGTTCACCCGCGGAGTGAACCGATTTTGAGCTGGTTACATATTTGTGAAGCGCTGATGTGGCGCCGGGCTTCTTTAACCCCTATCT
>CAZNXR010000178.1:0-5419 GCA_964576815.1 uncultured Caulobacterales bacterium
CAGACGAGCCGGTGGTCGGAACTGACGACCGGGAAGCCCGGGCCGATCAGGTCGTAATGGGCCTCGCCCTCGGCCGGCCAGAAGACGCCGCCGCCCAGTACGTCGAGACCGTGCGCCGAGGGCAGGACGTAATCAACGCGCAGATTGCCGGCCCCGCGCTCGGGATCGTCGTTGAAATCGGCGGTGTCCGCCGCCGGATCGCCCTTGTGGCGGTCGTTTGCGCCGCCTTGGGCGCGCGCCGCCGCAACGCCGCCAGCGCTGACCGGCGTGAAGGCCGCATCGACTTTTGGATGGTCGAGAAGCTGGGCGATGGCGCCGGGAACGCCATTGCCGTCAACGGGGTCGGCGTTGAGATCGCCCATGATGACGAATGGCGCGTCGTCAGCGACACCGCCGCTCACGCCGTCATCGTCATACATGTAGCCGTCGGCGCCCATGGAGAGGTAATCCGCCCAGAACCGAATTTCGTCATGATTGCGCTTCTTGTTGCGCTGCTCTGGCCCGTCGAAGCCCGGCGGCGTTGGGTGGCTCGCGAGAAGCCGCAAGCGGCGCCCGTCGACGAGGATCGGCGCATCCCAAAGGCTCTTCGACGACAGGGGAAAGCCCGACAGGGCGTCAGCGTCATACCAGTCGCCAGATTGGGGCGTATCCGGATTATCGGGGAGAAGCGCGCCTAGCATGTCTTTCCACAAAAAGTTCTGGAAGGTGCGGATGGCGCTTTCATCGATCGGATGCTTCGACAGGATCGCCATGCCGTACTGGCCCGGGAAGACGCCATAGCCCCAGGCGTCGTTGCCATATTCCCGCGTACCGAGCGGCGCATTGGCGAGCCCGTCGCGGTCGAGATCGCGACCGCTTGCTACCCCTGTGTTCACTGGCGCGCTGAACGCATACGGATAAACGGCTGGCGGCGCGCCGTTCTGGCTGACTTCGAGAAAATTGCGCTGGAAGAGCAAGAGGCTCTCGCCCGTCGGGTCGTAATCGAACTCGTTGAGGAGAAGGATATCCGGTGCGACGCGCTGAATGATTTCCGCCACGGCGCGGATCTGCGGGTTGTCCGGCGCCTGAAGGTCGGCGCGCAGCGCGCCGGCGGTCTCCCGGTTGAGGAACGTGTTGTAGGTCGCGACGCGCACCTTGACCGGAGCCGCCTCGTTCGGCCGCTCGCCGTCGGATCGGACGTCTGGAGCGGGGGGCGGCGCGCAGGCCGCCGCGGCGAGGACAGCGAACAGAACAACAGGCATAAACGTTTTCTTCACGACACAGCGACGCCCCTTACGCTCGGCCCTTCTGCGCGAAGCGCGCCTTGCGCGCCGCGACAAGCCTTGCCTAACCGCCTCGCGGCCAAAGGTATAGCCGCGTCGGCCGGGCGTTCGTATATCGGCGACACCCAAACACGGACCAATCGATGATCGCGTTTTCGGCGCCGGAGATAGAGAGGCTGGAAACCGCCGCGCGGCTATTGCTCGAGGCGGAGGATCGCCTGCCCGTTCTGCGCACGCTCACCTGGGACCGCTCGATAGCGGACGCATTCTTCGCGTCTGGCGCGCGCGCGCTGCCCCGGCCCGACTATCCGCGTATTGACGCGGCGCCATCGCTTGAGCGGACCGCCGCTGCGCGGGCGTTGATCGCGGGCGACAGCCCGGTGCATGCCTGGCTGCGCCGGTTCGCCGACGCGACGGATGCGACGGCGCGCCTGCTGACATCGCTGGAGACCGCGGACTTTCACGCCCATTCGCGCGCGCTTTATGGGGCGCCGGATGCGCCGATCGCCGATGGCCGCCGCACGGCGCTCGACCTCGCCCGGCGGCTCGACCGGCTGCTCTCCGATTTCGAAGCGGGCGGTCTGCGTCTTGAGCCGCCGGAAACGCTGACCGCTGCCGACATGAAGGTCCGGCTCGACGCCGAGTTGCCGAAGCATTTCGGCGCCGAGGCGCCGCGCGTCGAGATTTCACGCAACGTGTCCGCAAAGGCGGCAGCCGGCCGCGATTACATCAAACTCCGTTCCGACGCGGCGTTCTCCGATCTCGACGCCGCGCAATTGTTGCAGCACGAGGCGCTCGTCCATATCGCGACGGGTAAGAACGGCGCGGCGCAAACGCGCTTTCCAATCCTCGCCGAGAGTTATCCCGGCAACGCGCGTACGCAAGAGGGTCTCGCCGTCTTTGCCGAATTCATCTCCGGCGCGCTCGACCCGCGACGGTTCAAACGTCTCGCGGACCGGGTCATCGCCATCGACATGGCCGCGAACGGCGCGGACTTCATTGAGCTTTATGGATTTTTCCGCGAGCGCAGCGCCGCTGACGCGCCGTTCGAGGCGTTTGAGAACGCGCGCCGGGTCATGCGCGGCGGGCTCATCAGCGGCGGCGCGCCGTTCACGAAAGACACCGTTTATCTCGGCGGTCTTCTCGAAGTGCACAATTTCCTGCGCGCCGCCATGCGGGCGGGCGACCCGGCCTATATTCGCCTCCTCTTTGTGGGCAAGATCGACCTCGACGACCTTGCGGCCATGAAAATGCTGCGGGCGGCGGATCTTATCGCGGAGCCGCGATTCCTTCCGCCCTGGGCGACGGATTTGCGATTCCTTTTGTCGTATCTGGCCTATTCGACTTTCCTGAACGAGATCGATCTCGGTGATGTGGCCGCGCGATTCGAGGGACTGTTCAGCCCTGCGAACACATGATCCGCCGGCGCGTTTACTTAAGGCGAATAGGGATATAAGCCGGACTAACTATTGTTTTATATAATATAAATTATTTCGTGCGGGAGAGAGACAGGCGTCTGACGCAAGTCTAACCGAACAAAACTCCGCGAGCAGACAGTTTTTGGCGCCAGTCGCCCTTGAACTTATCCAGCCGAAGGCGCATTCTATGCGTGCTGCGGCGCAGCATGGTTTTCACGTATGGAACTGGCGGCGTCCCGAAGAAGCACCGCCATTTCGATCGGTTAACGCTCGCGCCTTTCGCACGGGCAAGCTTGGACAGTAGCCGCCGCAAAATACGCAGTGGCGGCGCAGTTCTGCAAACGGTCGGCGAGACGTCCAGCGAAACGACGAATGCGCGGCTGACGCGGCCGCTCACGTTATCCGGCTCCTTCGTCGGGGCCGGTTTGCTAATTGAAGAGGATTGGACGATGCCGACAAAAGCGCCGACAAAGGCAACGACGCCGACGAAGACTACGCCAGCCCAAACCAAGGTTCAGGGCCGCAGCGCAACCGCGCCGGGCAAGCGTGCGGGTAAAGCCGCTGCCGCGAAATCCGTTTCGACAAAGACCATTTCCAAGCCTGTTTCCAAAACTGTTTCCAAGTCGAGCGCGAAAGCCGAGTCAGCGGGTTCGGCTGCCGAGGCGCGGCGTCGCATGATCCTCGCCGCCGCTGCGCGTCAGCGCGCCGCCGCCGCCGAGAAGGGCGGTCCGCTTGTCGCGACCCCGCCGGTCGAAGAGGCGCTCGAACCACACCGCTTCGAGGTTGGTCAGACTGTGCGCGTCGTCTCGGCTGCCGGGATGTGGTTCAAGAACGGCACGACCTTCGTCATCACAGCCGCTTTGCCCCCGACGGCTGGCAGGCTTCAGTACCGTGTACGGAATTCTGCGGAGCCGTTCGAGCGCGTCGTGGCGGAAACGCAGATCGAAGTCACGGCGGGCTAATCGGCCTGGCGCCGCCTTGGCGTCAACCAGCAGTGCGAGGAAGCTTCGCCAGTTCATTTGCGGTATATTTCGTCACCGTATCCTTCAGTGCGCTGAATTCCACGTCGTCGCCTTCAGCCTCGATCATGAAGACCTTGCCGACCGTCTGGGCGTAGCGGCCGGTCCGTCCTGACTTTGACCATTCCTCCAAGACGACCGTGTCGCCCTTGCGTCGCAACCGTTCGTGACCGTCCGGGCCCTCGCGATCATACTCAGCCCCCGCAAGCCCGGCGACCGCCATCACGCCGCTGATCATAGGCGAGTTTGTCACCTTGAACGTCACGCGCTTTGCGCCCTCGCCATAGGTGGCGGTCATCACTGCTGCGCGAATTGGAAACGATAGCGATTCCACTTCAATCGACTGGCGCGGCAGACCGGCAATGCGCGCGGGCGCGAGGCCTCTAAGCGCTTCCATGTCAACGAGTGGGGCGTTCGCCTCCTCGCTTGATAACCCGCCAAGCGCCCCAACGATGGCGCTTATGTCGCCGCTTTCGGCCGCCTTTTCCATTTGCGCGACGCGCTCGTCGAGCGACTTCGGCGCGCCGCTCGCGACTTCGCCTCCAGCTACGCGCGCAACGCCTGAGCCCGCTCTGCCGCCTGCATCGCTGCTAGTGACCGCCCCTCCGCGACCCATCAAAGGCGAGGCGATGAAGGCAATCAGTATATTGACGGCAATGGCGACGGCGATTGCGGCGAGCGTATAGGTCGTCGCTTTTCCGGGCGCCGGGTTCATCAGTTTCGGCAGCCCGACAAAGATGAGGTAAAGGCTGTAGATGGCGCCGACGAGCGTTAAAATTCCAAGCGCCGGGATGATCTGGAAAACGCCGGCGACCCACACAGGCGTTGGGGCGAACGCGGCGACCTTGAACGCCTGTCGAAAGTTTCTTGTCGAACCAAACGACGGCGCCAGCGAATCAATGATGTAGGCGAACACATAGGCCAGCCCGACCGTAATGGCGACCGAAACCACGGCTGCGACGAGGCCGGTGAAAAACCCGGTTCTATGGACCGTACCCAGAATTTCGACGCCAAAAATTGCCGATCCGATAAAACCGGCCAGCGCTGCGACGCCTGCGAGCGGCAGGATGTATCCCGTCGCAAGCTGGGCGGGAATGAGTTCCTCCTGCGCAATGGCGCCCCATTCGGTCTTTGGCGAGGTGATGATGCGCCGTACGCGTCCGGCAAGATCGTTGATCATTTCGTTGGTTCTCCCTCCTGTTGCCGCTATCTCCCGAGGCGGTATTCGGAGGGAGTATGCGCTCTTTACGCTTACACGACAAAACCGACGATTTCTTTGACCTCCCGCACGGTCGCGTCGGCAATGGCTGACGCGCGCTCAGCGCCTTGCGTCAGAACGTGTTGGAGATAGCCCGGATCGTCCTCAAGGCGGCGCAATTCGGCGCCGATGGGCGCGATCTTCTCGACGACGAGATCGGCGAGCGCGCTCTTGAAAGCGCCAAATCCCTGGCCGCCAAAACTGCCGAGCACCTCGGCGTCGACCTGCCCCGAGAGGGCGGCAAATATCCCGACAAGGTTGGCCGCCTCGGGCCTTCCGGCCAACCCGGCCGTATCAGACGGCAAAGGCTCAGGATCGGTTTTAGCCCGTTTGATTTTGCGCGCGATTGCGTCGGCGTTATCCGAGAGGAAGATGCAGGCTTGTTCGGACGGGTCCGATTTCGACATCTTCGCTGAACCGTCGCGCAGCGACATGACGCGCGCGCCCGCGCCCCGGATCAAC
>CAZNXR010000179.1:0-5416 GCA_964576815.1 uncultured Caulobacterales bacterium
GCTTCCGGCGCGAAGGTCGCGACAACCTGTCCGGAGCGGTCGATCGCTTCGGCGACCAGCGCAAAGGCGCGCGCCTTCGCCGGCTCGACGATGACGTCATAGGTCTCGGCGACGCCGATCTGGAATTCATCGGTCTCGACCGGCGCGACCGGCAATCCGTCCGCTGCGACGACGCGCATCGGCAGGCCCGGAATGCGGAAATTGAAGATCGTCATCGCCGAGGCGTTGATGATCCGGAGCCGCACGCGCTCGCCGGTCTGAAAGAGCGCCGACCAGTTGTCCGCCGTCGCATGGCCGTTGATGAGGTACGTGTATGCGGCGCCCGTCACGTCGGCGATGTCGGTCGCCGACATGCGCATCCGGCCCCACATGCTGCGGTCGGCGACGGCGCCGCCAAGCCCGTCCTTCCGGGCGTCGCGCAGGAAATCGAAGGCCGTGCGCTGCTGGAAATTATAGACTTCGCTCGACTTCTTGAGGCGCGCGAAGAGCTTGTGCGCGTGTTCGAAACTCCAGTCGGAAAGCACGAGAACATACTCGCGATCGGCGGCGATCGGGTCCTTGCCGGCGGGGTCGATGATCAGCGGGCCCAGATGGCCCATCTGCTCCTGCAGGCCGGAATGCGAATGGTACCAGTAGGTGCCGGACTGCCGGACAGGAAAGCGATATTCGAACGTCTCGCCAGGCTTGATGCCGGGGAAGGAGACGCCCGGAACGCCGTCCATGGTGAATGGCAACAGGAGCCCGTGCCAGTGGATCGAGGTGTCTTCATCCAGCGTATTCCGCACACGGAGCGTCACCGTCTCGCCCTCGCGGAAACGGAGGAGAGGCCCCGGCAGCGTGCCGTTGACGGCGATCGCGTGGCCTTGCCTGCCGCCGATGGCGACCATCGCATGGCCGACCGTCAGGTCGAAGTCGCGCGCGGCGACTTCGAAGACGCCGCGATTGCCCGCATCCGCGCTCTTCGCCCAGGCGGGCAGGAGGCCCGTCGCGGCAGCGATCCCCGCGCCGCCGGCGATCAGGTGACGGCGGGAGATCGTGGGCGGTTCGTTACGCATCTCGCTTCCGGGGCGCAGCGGTCAGTGATGCCCGCTGTGATCGTCCTTTTTCTTCGCGCCATGGCCTTCATGCGCATCGTGCGACATGCCGGCGCATTCTTTCCCGGCGGCGCTCGCGCGCGTCATCGCGGCCTTGTGCATCGCGCTTATGCAGGCCTCATGCGCGGCCGTGTCGGCGTCGCTCGCGCACATCGCCGCGATCTCCGTCCCTTTGCGCTTCTTGTCGGGCGTCATCAGGAAATGCACGCGGTCGCCCGCCGCGAAGGCGGCGAGATCGACGGACTTCGCCGCAACGATCTCGGTCTCCGCCTTTGGCCAGCCGAGCGGCTCGATCGCTTCGTGCGCGATCGTCACGCGCCGCTTTGCGACGTCGAGAGAAACGACGCCGCCTTCGGCGGCCGGAAAGCCGCAATGGTCCGTGTGCTGTATTTGGGCGGCGTCCTTTTCCTCGCCATGCCCATGATCGGCGAGCGCGGGCGTAAAGGCGATGCTGGCGATCAGGATGGCGAGGCGCATAAGGTCCCTTTTGGGTTCGGGGCTGATTCTTCCCATCCGGCGTTGACCGGAACGTCTGGACCCGTTACCTATACCCCCATAGGGTATCTGTCAAATGCACCAGCACTCAGAAAAAACGCGCAATCCCGTCGTCACCCGGCTCAATCGCATCGAGGGCCAGGTCCGCGGCGTTTCCGCGATGGTCAAGGAAGGCCGCTATTGCATCGACATCCTGACGCAGGTGCAGGCGATCAAGGCCGCCCTGCGCAAGGTCGAGGACGAGCTGTTGAAGAACCACGCGGCGCATTGCGTCGAGGCCGCGATCAGCGACGGCGACGCGGGCGCGCAGCGCGAGAAATTCAACGAACTTGTGGAACTGCTCGGCCGCTATCGCGCCTGAAAGGCGAAGCAGCGGCGCGGGCCGGCCTTAACGGCCCGACCCGCGGCGCGTGCGAGATGACGGTGTCAGGCCGCCTTTTTCGGGCGCCCGCGGCCTCTGGCGGCCTTCGTGCGTTTCGGCGCCGCCTTGCCGCCCGCGCGGCCGAGGCCGATCTGCTTGGCGAAGTTCGACCGGCGCACCGAATAGTTCGGCGCGACCATCGGATAGTCCGCCGGCAGGCCCCATTTGCGCCGATAGTCTTCCGGCGACAGGCCGTATTGCGTGCGCAGATAGCGCTTCAGCATTTTGAGTTTTTTGCCGTCCTCAAGACAGATGATGTAATCCGGCGTGATGGATTTTTTCACCGCCACCGCCGGCGCCTGGCTGCCGGCGCTCGCCGTGCCGCCCGCAGCCAGCGCGCGCACCGCATCATGGATGTCTTGCAGAAGGCCGGGCAGCTTGTCCGCCGCGACAGCATTGTTGCTTACGAAAGCCGAGACGATATCCGTTGCAAGATGCAATGTATCGCTCGGTCCGAGCGTCATGTCCTTGTCCGCCATTTAAGGTCGTCCTTTTCTCTCACAGAGCGGCGCGTCGGCGCTTTCGCGACGGCCGCGGCAGGAAGCGATCAAGTCGCATCCGGGAATCTCCTAGATAGTCGCCCAATACAACCGCCAGGAAGTGCCGCCTTTAGACCTCTGCGTTCAATCGTGCAAGTACAGTGCGCAGTTTTTCTAACAAGTTGCGACCGGGTTTGCGATGAATGGCCAGGTTGCTGCGACGGATATTCATGTGCGGGCGCCGACGCCCGACTTCGACTTGCGCCACTCTGCGACAGGGCGTTCCGATTGCCGCTCGCGGCAGGCGCCGCTATAGGGGTGAGGGGTGCGCCCCGCTTCCTCTCCAGTATCCCGAAGGAGCCGCCATGCGCCGCGCCGAGGCCTTGAATTCAAACGACTTTTTCTCCGCCGCACTCGCTGATCGTGATCCCGACATCGCCGCCGTCATTGGCCGCGAACTGGCGCGCCAGCAAGATCAGATCGAACTGATCGCGTCGGAGAACATCGTCAGCCGCGCAGTGCTCGAAGCGCAAGGCTCGGTGCTCACCAACAAATACGCCGAAGGCTACCCCGGCAAAAGATATTACGGCGGCTGCGAATTTGTCGATCAGGCTGAAAACTTAGCGATCGAACGTGCGAAGAAGTTATTTGGTTGCTCTGAAGCGATTGTGCAACCGCACTCGGGGAGTCAGGCGAATCAGGCTGTCTTCATGGCGCTGATGCAGCCCGGCGACTGCTTTCTCGGCATGGATCTGTCCGCAGGCGGACATTTGACCCATGGCGGGCGCGCCAACCAGTCCGGCAAATGGTTCAAGGCGGTCCATTACGGCGTGCGGCCGGACGACCAGCTCATCGACTTCGACGCGGTCGCAAAACAGGCTGAAGAACACCGCCCGAAAATCATCATCGCCGGCGGCAGCGCCTATTCGCGGTTCATCGACTTTCGAAAGTTCAAGGCGATCGCCGACAGCGTCGGCGCGAAGCTGATGGTCGATATGGCGCACTTTGCGGGGCTCGTCGCGGCAGGTCTTTATCCCTCGCCCATCGGCGTCGCGGACGTCGTCACCACGACGACGCACAAGACGCTGCGCGGCCCGCGCGGCGGCATGGTGCTGACGAACGACGAAGATCTGGCGAAAAAAGTCCGCTCGGCGCTCTTCCCCGGCATCCAGGGCGGGCCGCTGATGCATGTGGTCGCCGCGAAAGCGGTCGCGTTCGGCGAAGCGCTGCAACCTGAGTTCAAGGACTACCAGCGCGCCGTGATGGCGAACGCAAAAGCGCTCGCTTCGACGCTCGTTGAAGCGGGCTACGCCGTCGTCTCCGGCGGCACCGATACGCATTTAGCGCTGATCGACCTGCGGCCGAAGGGCGTCAAAGGAAACGCGGCGGAAGAGACGCTCGAAGCCGCCGGCATCACCTGCAACAAAAACGGCGTGCCGTTCGACCCTGAAAAGCCGACGGTGACATCCGGCGTGCGCGTCGGGTCGCCCGCCTGCACGACGCGCGGCTTCGGCGTTGCGGAGTTCCGCGAGGTCGGCCGGCTGATGGCCGAAACGCTCGACGGGCTCGCCGCCGGGCGCGATGCGGACGCCGTCGCCGGCAGCGTGCGGCCGAAGGTGAAAGCGCTGACGGCGCGCTTCCCGATTTACGGCTGAGGCTGCAGGAAACGGAACGACATGCGCTGTCCCTTCTGCGGCTCCGAAGATACGCAAGTAAAGGACTCAAGGTCCGCGGAAGACGGCTCCTCGATCCGGCGCCGGCGCCAGTGTGCGGCCTGCGGCGGGCGGTTCACCACGTTCGAACGCGTACAGCTGCGCGAACTCGTCGTCATCAAGAGCTCCGGGCGCCGTGAGGTGTTCGACCGCGACAAGCTGATGCGCTCCGTGCAGATCTCGCTCCGGAAGAGGAACGTCGAAACGGAGCGCGTCGAGCAGATGCTGACCGGGGTCATCCGCCGCCTCGAATCGCTCGGCGAGTCCGAGATCCCTTCAAGCGTCGTCGGCGAACTTGTGATGCAGGGCCTCGCGGGCCTCGACGATGTCGCCTATGTCCGCTACGCGTCGGTCTACCGGAATTTCCGTGAAGCGCGCGATTTCGGCGAGTTCATCGGCGAACTTGAAGATCAGGAAGGAGCGGGCGGCGCGTGATCGCCGCCCTTGTGATCCAGTGACCGTTGAAACCCTACAGCATCGCCGCACCGCACGCCTCGCCGCCGTTCAGGCGCTCTACCAGATGGAGACGAGCGGGGCGGGCGTTGAAAAGACGATCGCCGATTTTCGCGGACACTGGATCGGCGTCGATATCGACGGCGACCGGTTCGCCGACGCCGACGCCGGCTTTTTCGACGACATCGTCCGCGGGGTCGTCCGCCTACAGCTGAAAATTGACCCGGCGATCGAGCGCCGCCTCTCGTCGAAGTGGACGCTGGCGCGCCTTGACGCGACGGCGCGCGCGATCCTGCGCGCGGGCGCCTATGAGCTTGCAGAGCACCCATCGACGCCCGCCGGCGTCATCCTCGATGAATATGTCGAGATCGCCGGGAGCTTTTTCGGCGAGACCGAACGCAGCTTCGTCAACGCCGCGCTCGACGGCGTCGCCCGCGATTTTCGTCCCGATGAATCGGCAGGCGGCGGCTCCGGAGCGCGCCGCGCTTGAGCGGCGAATTCGACATCATCGCCCGCCATTTTGCGCCGCTTGCGACCGACGCCGGCGCCTTCGCGCTGACGGATGACGCCGCGACGATCGGGCCGTTTGTCGTGACCAAGGACGTTCTTGTCGAAGGCGTCCACTTTCTTCCCAAAGACCCGCGCGATCTCGTCGCGAGGAAAGCGCTGCGCGTCAATCTTTCCGATCTTGCGGCGAAGGGCGCAAAGCCGGTCGGGTATTTCTTAGGATGCGTCTGGCCGCGCGGCGTCAAGGAAGAAGCG
>CAZNXR010000180.1:0-5413 GCA_964576815.1 uncultured Caulobacterales bacterium
AGCCCCAGCGGCGTCGCCTATACGCCGGGCGAGAAGGTGACGGTGTTCGTGTCGCCTGAAAACGGCGCGGTCGGCGTTTTAGAACCCGGCGGCAGCCCCATCATCTTCGCGCTGGTGCTCGGCTTCGGGGGCTTTCTCGTCTTCATCGGGCTCGCCGGCGTCATCCGCCTCGCCATGAAGCTCGACGGGCTGACGCCGTCGCGGCGCCGGCGCGCGAGCGACTACGCGGCCGCCGAATAATCAGCCTTTCGCATAATAGGCGACGCGCTCTTTCAGGGTCGGGCGCGCGATTTCAACGCGCCAGAGCGCCGGCGTCTCTTTCTCGAACGCCCGGAATATCCACGCCGCAGTATTTTCAAGGGTGGGACATTCAAGGCCGGGTATCGTATTGAGAAGACGGTGGTCGAGGCGATCGCGCACGCGATCGCAGATCCGGCGCAGCGCGGCGTAATCCATGATCCAGCCCTCGGGGCTGAGCGCCTCTGCGCGCAACGTCACCGTGACGACATAGGAATGTCCGTGCAGCCGGCCGTAGGGATGGCCGGCCTCGTTCCGCACGGCGTCGCCGAGCTCGTGCGCGGCCTCAAACGAGAACTCAAGACTTTGTTCGTATGCCACCGATCAGACCTTCATGAGGACGCCGCTGTCGAACCACGCCATCTCGCAGCCGATCGACCTTGCGTCCGGATAGACATTCATCTTGTCCGCCCGGACGATCGCGCCCCTGGCGCCGTGCCGCCGGCAAATGTCGAGAATGAGGTCGCACAGCGTTTCAAGCAGGTTGATGTGGCGGTCGTGCACGAGCGCCGCGATCTCCCGCCGCAAGAAGTCGTAGTCGATGACCTCCGCTATCCGGTCCTGATAGCGCGGGCGCCGGGCGAAGGCGACGGCGACGCCGACCGAAACGGGCTGCGGCTTGGCGCGCTCGCTTTCGTAAATGCCGATCGAGACGTCGAGCCGATAGGACTCGAGCACGATGTAATAGTGATCCTCGTTCAGCAGCGGCCTGATCACGGCCCCTCCTCCGGCGAATAACCGATGTCGCGCGCGGTCGGCACGAGATGCTCGCCGTTGTCGACGATCAGCGTCTGTCCGGTTATCGCGTCGTTTTCGAGCAGGAAGGCGACCGCCCCGGCGATCGCGCCGACATTGATGGGCCGCTTCAGGATATTGTGTGCGGCGGAAACGGCTTTGAATTCCTCGTCGGTCTGCCATTGATTGGGCAGCGTCAGGCCCGGCGCGACGCCGTTCACGCGCACCGCCGGCGCGAGCGAGCGCGCCAGCATCCGCGTTGCGCCCTCAAGCCCGATCTTTGAGATCGTGTAGCTGAAGAAATCGGCGTTGAGGTTCCAGACCTTCTGATCGATGAAGTTGACCACCGCTCCGAGCGAACCGGGAGGCAAGGTCTTCGCGAACGCCCTTGCGATGAGCACCGGGGACAGGAGATTGACGGTCTGGTCGCGGCGCCAGTCCTCTACGGTGAAGGATTTCGCCGTATTGTATTCGAAAACCGAGGCGTTGTTGACGACGGCGGCGAGCGGCGCGCCGAGCCGTTCGGCGGCGCGTCCGGGCAATGCCTCGGCCGCATCGGGATCGGCAAGGTCGGCAGCTAGCGTCAACGCCCCGATCTCGGCTGCAAGGGCGTCGGCCTCCGTCGCCGAGCCGCGATAGTGGATGACGACTTTCCACCCGCCGCTTGCAAGACGTCGGCTGATCGCCGCGCCGAGGCGCTTTGCGCCGCCGGTTACCAGCACGGACTTCATGATGACGACGCTCCGCCCAGGAAGAGCGCGCCGATGAACAGCGCGTAGGCGGCGACGAAGACAAAGCCCGTAAGGCGCCCGATATCGCGGCGCATCAGTATGAACGCGGCGAGCGTCAGGCTGGCGGCGATCATCACCGGCATCTCAAAGCGCAAGGTTTCAGGGCCGAAGCTGAAGCCGCCCGCAAGGCCCGCCGCGCCGCCGACCGCGAAGATGTTGAAGATGTTCGAGCCGACGACATTGCCGATCGCGACTTCCGAACGCTTGCGCAGCGCCGCGGCGCCGACGGTCGCAAGCTCCGGCAGCGACGTGCCGAGCGCGACGACGGTAAGGCCGATCACTTCCGGCCGCGCGCCGAACGCGGCCGCCAGCGCCGAGCCGTGCACGACCAGAATGTCGGCGCCGATCGGCAAACCGATGAACCCGCAGGCAAGATAGGCGAGCGCCTGGCCAAGACCCGTCTTGCCGCTGTCGCTGTACTCGGCGACCTCGTCGATCACCGGGTCGTGCGCCCGTCGGCCGCGCGCCATGAACGCCAGAAAGGCGACATAAGCGAAGATGCCGGCGATGAACGCCGCGCCGATCCCCCGCCCAAGCACGCCGCTGAGATAAGCGACGCCCGCCAGCGCCGCCGTCGCGATAAGGAGCACGACGCCGTGGCGCCGGAGCCCCTCAACGCGGGTCAGCATCGGATGGACGAGCGCAGGCAGGCCGAGCACCAGAAGAATGTTCGCGATGTTCGAACCGACGATATTGCCGACGGCGATGCCCGGTTGCTGCTTCAGGACCGAGGTGACCGAAACGACAAGCTCCGGCGCCGAGGTGCCGAACGCGATGACGGTGAGGCTGACGAGCAGCGCCGGCACGCGCGCGGCGGTGGCGAGGCCGACCGCCCCGCGCACGAGGAGGTCGCCGCCGACAAGCAGCACGGCAAGGCCGAGAAAAATGAAAAGCGCGTCGCCGATCATGGTCAAGGGCCCGCTATTGCCGGCGCCGCGAGGGGCGTCAGTCGACGCGGCCCGTTGAAACGAGATTGAGGAGCATCATCACCACGACGAAAGCGATGATCATGTAAAGGGCGTCCATTGCAGTCCTCCGAGCGGCGAAACCGCCGTGCTTATAAGCAGGCGCCGCGAGGAGATGCAAACCCGGACGCGGCGCGATTTGTCGGCTTTCCTGCCCTCTCCCGATTGCGGGCAGGGCGACCGCCTATGATTGCGGCGCCGTCATTCCGGGGCCGCCGAAGGCGGAACCCGGAATCCAGCCGCTGGCGCACGCGGAAAGATGGACCCCGGGTTCGCGCGAAGACGCGCGCCCCGGGGTGACGAAACTCATCGACGTTAGCCATGCGTTGCAGGCGAACGGCTAAGGCGCGCGTTGATTACGCTGCGGCGTGCTGGCGCTGGCCCGACGGGCGCGAACGACGCCGGCCGCGCCTCTGCTGGCCGCCGGGACGGCCCTTGCCGCCGCCGCGCGGCGCATCAGCCTGGCTGCGCGGGGCGACCGGGGGCGAAAACCCTTCCGGCAGGTCGGCAAGGCCGATCGAAAGGCGCGTCAGCTTCTCGATGTCGCGCAGATAGCTGCGTTCATCTTCGCCGACGAAGGAGATCGCGACGCCCGCCGCGCCGGCGCGCGCGGTGCGGCCGATGCGATGGACATATTGCTCCGGGACGTTCGGAATTTCGTAATTGATGACGTGGCTGACCCCGTCGATGTCGAGCCCGCGCGCGGCGATGTCTGTCGCGATCAGGATACGGAGCTTGCCCGAGCGGAAGGCGTCGAGCGTGCGTTCGCGCTGCGGCTGGCTCTTGTTGCCGTGGATCGCCGCGGCGCGGAGTCCGGCCTTTTCGAGGTTCTTAACAACTTTATCGGCGCCGTGCTTCGTCCGCATGAAGACGAGCGCACGGTCTATCGAGGCGTCCTGGAGCGTCAATGTCAGCAGGGCCGGCTTGTCGGACTGGCGCACATAGGTCGCCACCTGCTCGACGCGTTCGGCGGTCGTCGCGACCGGCGCGACGGCGACGCGCACCGGGTCCTTCTGATAGGCGCCGGCGAGTTCGGAGATCGCCTTCGGCATGGTCGCCGAGAACAGCAGCGTCTGGCGATCGCGCGGCAGCATCGGCATCAGCTGGCGCAGCGCGTGGATGAAGCCGAGATCGAGCATCTGGTCGGCCTCGTCGAGCACCGCGACCTCGGCGGCGTTCAACATCACCGCCTTGCGGTCGATGAGATCGATGAGGCGCCCGGGCGTCGCGACGAGGACGTCGACGCCGCGCTGGAGATCGCGGATCTGGCGGTTGATGGGTACGCCGCCGAAGACGGTCGTGACCGACACGCGGATATTCTTTCCGTAGGCGGAGAAGGATGCGGCGATCTGCGCGGCGAGTTCGCGCGTCGGGGCGAGTACGAGGACGCGCGCCGATTTCGGGCGCAGCGGCTTGGGGTTGCGCGCCAGCCGGTCGAGAATCGGCAGCGCGAAAGCCGCCGTCTTGCCGGTGCCGGTTTGCGCGATGCCGAGAATGTCGCGGCCTTCAAGCGCGGGCGGGATCGCCTGCAGCTGGATCGGCGTCGGGGTTTCATAGCCTTCGGCGGCCACGGCTTTGGCGATCGGCTCGGCGAGGTTCAGCAAAGAAAAGGTGGTCAAGATAAAGGTCCAATGTCGTTTGGGCGGACGCCGCGGCGCTCGCATCAGGCGAGCCCCCGCAGGCGCATGGCCCGGAGTTCAGGGAACGACCCGCGTGAGAAAGGGCGTAAGGGTTTTTTCTAATCTGAAGACGGGGGCTTCAATGTCGGGATTTATCCCCGCAGCGCTTCACGCGGCCCCCGTCATGCCGCCGGTAAAGCGGCAGACGATGACGGCCATATGGGGGCGGCCGGGTTAATTGTCAATGAAGGAGGGAGGAACGCTTTCAAGCATGGCAAGCCGAACTCTCTCCCCGCTAATTCCCGCGTCAAACGCCGATATCCTCGTTCCACAGCGCCGGATTGTCCTTGATGAACCGCGCCATCAGCGCGATTGAGTCCGCGTGCTGAAGGTCGATCACCTCGACCCCCTTTGACCGCAGCCAGTCTTCATTGCCGCCGAAATTGACCGTGTCGTTGATGAGAAGGCGCGGAATGTTGAACTGGGCGATCGTGCCGGCGCACATCAGGCAGGGCGACAACGACGTATAGAGCGTCATGCCGCGATAGGTCTGCTGGTGGCCGGCGTTCCTGAGGCATTCCATCTCGCCATGCAGGATCGGATCGCCTTTCTGGACGCGCTGGTTATGCCCGGACGCAATCAGGCGCTCGCCGGCGGCGAGCGCGGAGCCGATCGGCAGGCCGCCATTGTCGGCGCTTTTTTTCGCTTCGAGGAAGGCGAGCTCGGCGAAGCGCCGGTCCCACTCTGAAATTGTCATGGCGGATTCCGCGTTGAAACCGGGCGGCAATCTTGCCGGGAGCCGCAGAGCGACGCAATGTCGGGTGATGCCGATCACCGTCGTCAATCACCCGCTGGTCCAGCACAAGCTGACCCTGATGCGCGAGAAATCCACCGGAAACGCGCTGTTCCGGCAGACCTTGCGCGAGATCTCCTTCCTGCTCGCCTATGAGGTGACAAAGGATCTGGAGCTTGGCGTGCGCGAAATTGAAACGCCGCTGGAGCGCGG
>CAZNXR010000181.1:0-5373 GCA_964576815.1 uncultured Caulobacterales bacterium
GCCCGCCGCTTCACGACCAGGCGAGCTCAAGCGGCCGCCCGAAGTTTCAGCGCGCGGCGCACGGCAGTCCTCTCTCGCACCGTATCCGGACGATTTGCCTTGCACGCCTCGCTGAAGCCGGGCGAACGATCGGGCCGGCGGGACTTACCACTGCCGTGGGCCGTAGAAAGCTCCGACCTTCGGTGACGGTCAACCGATTTGACGATCATACGCATCGGGTCGATCGATCGATCCTTCGATCGGTCGTTCGTTCAAGCTGAAAGCCATCCCTTCATCGACGGGGCAGCCTGACGGCCGCGAGGCCCCGCTTCAGCGCCGCCGCTCTCGCCCCCCGTGTTGCTTGCGGGGCCGCCATAAGGGTCTCGCGCCGGCGTCGCGGCGCGAGACCCTTTGGCCGCCAGCGCCGCGCGCGGCCCGCGCCAGGGACGGAGCGTCAACGCCGCTGCGGGCGACGCCCTTGCGATCCGCATCGGGGTTCGAAGGAGGCGGCGCCCTTCGACGCGCCACTGGCGTGGCGGCTCAGGGCAAGCGCGCCGCCGCGTTTTCCGTATGCGGATTACCGCAGGGCCTCTATGCGGCCGTCGTTTTGCTGCCCGTCGAAGGGATTGGCCCTTCGGCGATCGACAGCATCGAAGGAATTGAACCATGTCGAACCTTGGCTATGTCACGAAAACCGGCGACCGCAACTTCGAAGGCGCTCTTTCCGGCCTGCTCACCTGGAACGGCAAGATCCGCCTCCAGCCTCTCGCCGACCGTCTCTCCGAGAATGCCCCGGAGATGGAGATCGTCACCGAGAGCGGCGTGCAGATCGGCACCGCGCGCGTGCGGCAATCGAAGAAGTCCGGCCAGCCTTACGTGAACCTTGCGATCAAGCATCCGCAGATCACCGGCGGTCGCGCGCCGCTCTACGCCAATCTCGGCGCGGCGAACGACGTCGAGAACGAAGACGGCAGCGTCTTCGCGATCATCGCCAACTGAGCCCCCAAGGGACCGCCGCGCCCCCCGGCGGTCCTGTCTTCCGCTCCGGTGCGCCCGCGTTTGGCCGGAGCGGGAGATGCTCTCGATCACGGAGATGGTCTATGGATCAGGAATTCCCGAACCCTTACGGCGTCCTCGACCCGGAGATGCGCAACCACATCGAGAAAAAGGGCGAGGCTTACGTCGCCGCTTGCCGCGAGAGTTTCTTCGCATCCGGCTGCGACCGCGATCATCCCTTTCACGGCGCCTTCACCCGGCAGATCGCGCCGCCTTCAGCGGTGAGCCTTCACGCACTGGAGCAACGCTCATGAAAGCCCTCATCATCTACGGCATTGCCTTCGCCGAGAAGATGTCCGAAGCTGGCTGGGAAGAGCGGCAAGCCCCCAGCCCTCGCCGCAGATCGGTCAGCCCCGCTCAGGGAAAACGTCGTGAGCGACCTCGTCACAAGAGAGCTTCTCAAATTTGAGATGTCCCGCCTGAAAGCGGAACTCGTTTTTTTGTTCTTCGGGGCTGACGCCCGCATGCGTGCAGCGGTCGTGTTCGCCAACAAGTTCTCCTCTGACAGCCTTGCCTGTTATCGCCGCAACGTAGCGCGGCGATGGCGACAGCGCCCGCCGCCGCAATCCCCCCGGCGGCGGGCGTATTGCTGCGGGGGAACGCCTCGTCACCAGATGACCGGAAAGATGGTCAATCGAACGCAAGCGCTGCAGGGCCGTTAGTTGTGGGTCCCTTATGAGGCCTTCACGCCGCCTCGTGCTCATCTACCGTGACCGACAGCCGTAGTCCCATCGCCTTGAGAACGCCGAGTAAGGTCGTGAGGCGCGGATTTCCTTCAGCGCTAAGCGACTTGTAAAGCGCCTCCCGGGCGAGCCCCGTTCGTTCGGCGATCAAGGCCATGCCTTTTGAGCGGGCGATATCGCCGAGCGTGGCGGCGATGATTTGAGCGTCGCCGTCTTCAAGCGCCGCGTCCAGAAACGCGGCGACGGCTTCCGGAGAATTGATATAGTCGGCGCTGTCATAAGCGTCTGTGCTGACTCTGGTCATCAGTTATCCGCCTTCCAATCTTCCCAAAGCGCCAGCGCCGTCTCGATGTCGGCCGCCTGGCTTGACTTGTCGCCGCCGGCCAACAGGAGAATGAACGTCTCGCCGTGCGCGGCGTAGTAGACGCGATATCCTGGACCCGTATTGATCCGGAGTTCGCTGACGCCTTTGCCGACAGGGCGAACGTCGCCAGGATTTCCATTCATCAGACGCCGGATGCGCATATCAACGCGCGCGCGGCCCTGAAGGTCGCGCAGACCCTTCAACCAGACGTCGAAAGCCGCTGTTCGAAGGAGCCGCGCCACAATCGTCCTTGTAATCTATACATTACAGTCTGTCAACGCGCATTTGTCAGGCGACGTTCATCAATCGCCGGGTTGTCCGAGGGCCGTTCCCGGCGTTTGGCCAAGAGCCGGCCCTACTGGTGCGCCGCCAGCGATTGAGCTTCGTGAACCATTCGGCGCGGGGTCCGATGCCCGCACGCCGCGCCGGCGCAATGACGCCAGCTGAATTCTGGCCTTCCCAAGAAATATTACTAATTCAGGTACTTTTGGTATTTCGGCATGATGAAGGAGGCGTCATGGCTCAGAATTTGTCCGACCCACGGTTCGCCCGCACGGTTTTCCGCAGCTGAACTTGCCAACAGGTCCGGCGACGTCATGCTCGCTACGGAGCGTGCGCCGGTCGCCGTCCTCAAGCACGGAACGCCGCGCTACGTCGTGCTGACGGTCGATGCCTACGAAACACTCGTGAAGGCGCGGGGAGACAGCCGCCGATCCTATCGCATCAAGGACATACCGCCGGAGATGGCTGACGCGATCCTGACAGAAATGCGCCGCGCGAGCGCCGAGGAGGAGCCCAATGCCGCTTCATGACGATCTCGTCACCAGTAGCATCATCATCCGTCCTTATCGCTTGGCTTGGCCGGCCGCGAGCGCCAACGCCGCACGGACGGATCAAAGTTAAATCGGTCGCGCGCGCTTCAGACGCCCTTACTCGACGCCCGTCGACGCAAGGCGCTGCTCGGCCCGAGCGCACTCGTCAATTGCGCGCGCATAGGCGACCGCTCCGCGTCGGCCGATGGGGCGCATCGCGCTTCGACGACGCAGTTCGTTGAAAGCAGCGAGCAGGAGCGCCGCCGTTGTCTCGGAGATGACAACGCCGTCTGTCTCGTCAGTCCGGCAATCCGCAACTGACGCTGAACGCCGTTCTGCGGCGTCCTCGTGTCGATCTTCGCGGTCCGTGACGCCTGCGCCCGGAAACCGGATGAGATCGCCCATTACGCACTCTCCGTCGATGCGGTCGCTTTCGCCTGTCTTTCTTCGCGGATTCTTGCATGCGCGATGGCCGATCGCAATTGTCGCCGCACGGACGAAGGCGTCATGCGTCGCCTTCAGAAGAGGGTGCGCCCGCTGCCTTCCTGTCGCCCGTTCGCGGGCTTTCCCGGCCCTCATAACGGCGTCCGACAGCGCGGCGGCGACGCCATGCCTCGCCCCCGGCGCAACGGCCTCGTCAGGGCGCCCTTGTCCGCGAAGCGGTCGTCAGCGCCGATCGCCGACGGCGTCCGCGTCTCCATCTTGCGAGAGGGCGATCCCTTCATCGATGGGCGAAGTTCGCGCCCCGCCGCAGCCTTCGAAACCGTCGTTCTCGCCCCCCGTGTTGCTCGCGGGGCGACCATGAAGCTCCTCGCGCCGGCTTCGCGGCGCGAGAACCTTTGGTCGCCAAGCCCGCGCGCGGCCCGCGCCGGGGGCGGGCCGACGGTTCTCCACTGACGTTCCGGACGGCGCTTCGTTTTCGGTCGGGCCGCTGCCGCGTCCCGCCGTTTTTTCTGCGCCGTCTCTCGGCCGCGTCAGGGCGCACCCTATTCGCCATCGAAGGGATCGGCCCTTCGCGAGAAGAATGGAGACGGACCGTGGCGAACATCACTGAGAACCGCGTCGAGATCATCGGCTACCTCGGACAGGCCCCCGAGATGCGCAGCACGAAGCAGGGCGGCAAGCTGATGTCGCTGTCGATCGCGACCACCGAGAGCTGGAAGGACCGCGCGACCGGCGAATGGAAAGAACGGACCGACTGGCATCGCGTCGTGGTCTGGTCGGAAGGCGCCATCCGGGCCTTCGAACGCGATGGCGTCGACAAGGGCGAGCTCGTCCGCATCGTCGGCAAGCTCGAGACCCGCAAATGGCAGGACAAGGACGGCCATGACCGCTGGTCGACCGAAATCGTCGTGACGGGCGCCGGCGACTGTCAGGCGATCCGCACCAAAGCCTCGCCGACGAAGCCTCGGGCCGCAACCGGGGAGGAGGCCGCGTAAGCGGCCTTTTCCCCCTTCCGTTGATTGAACATTCGAGGATTGAGGAGCAGATTATGACCAGCACGGTCGCGATCGATAGGCTGAAACTGACGAGCCATCTCGTTCGCGTCGGAATGATGAGCGAGCGCGCGGAAGCGATCGCCGCGGGGATGAACGAGCAGATGTCGAGGAATGTCATTCCAACCCTCGCAACGTTCGAGCAGCTGAGGGGGACGGAAGAGCGGCTCAAAGGCTGTATTGAAGCGCTCATAACGGCGCGTAACGGCGAACTTGAAGCTCGACTTACGCGCAACATGTTCGCGATGCTGATGGCGTTTGCGGCGCTCATCGTCACCATGAACCAGCTCCTCTGAGCCGAGCGGAATCGTTATCGCCCCGAAGGCCGCCTCAGATGCGGTCTTAGCGTTCGGGGTCACCGGCATCATTCGCCTTGTCGGGGCATTCGAACAGCGCCCGGCGACAGCGCCCGTAGACGCGCCGGCAGAAAGATCAGCGCGCAACGAGGGGCAGGGTGGTCCGTTCGCGCTCGCCCATCCTGCAGGAAGCCGGATCGTCCGCGTCAAGGATGCGCGGTTCCCCCAATTTTTTTCGCTGAAGTAGCGAAAAAAATCGGCTCCCCCGCGCCCCGCTCCGCGGCGCCTTCGGCGTCCTTGACCCGGCCGACCGTTTCCAGCGCCCGGGCTGCGTCGAAACGACAATCAAGGAGATGACGCCATGACACATTCAATGATCGATCTCGGGCTTGGGCTGACGGATGACGAGATCATTCTCGGCGCCGCCATCTGCAGGGCCGAGGACATCGAACGGCTGGCTGAGCGGGCGGTCGATACGGACTGGATCGATGCGATGTTCGATCGCGTCGAGGAAGCCGTTGCGGACACGACATATCCCTTCTCGATCGCCGACGATCTCGCCTTCGGCGAAGCTGAAATCGAACGGCTCGAAACGCTCATCGCGCGGGTCGGCGAAGACTTGCTCGACAACTACGCCGACGAGGCCAATCTCGCGGCCCTTTACGAGCGTCGCACCGAGTTGAAGGA
>CAZNXR010000182.1:0-5364 GCA_964576815.1 uncultured Caulobacterales bacterium
GGGCGGGCTTCGCCGACAAGGCGGAGACTATTCCGTGGGCGGAGGAAACACTCGCTTGCGCCTACTCCAGCGGCAAGGCGGTCATAACGCGGCTGATCGCGGAAGCCGTCAGCGCAGGCGCGCTCAAATATGATCGCGCGATTGCGGCGGACTGGCCGGACTTCGCGGCGGAAGGGAAGGGCGCCGTCACGCTTGGTGAGGCGCTGTCGCATCAGGCGGGCCTGTGCGGGTTTGAGGGGCCGATCCCGCCGGCCGAGTGGACGCATCGCGCGGCGATTACGGCGCGCATCGCGGCAATGGCGCCGCTGTGGCCGCCGGGGACGGCGGCGGGCTATCACCCGCAAACGGTCGGCTTCATCGCCGACGACGTGCTCCGGCGCACCGGGCGCCGCGGCGTTGCAGAGATTCTGCGCGAGGATTTTTTCGTCGCGCGCGGCATCGAGGTTCACTGCGGTCTGCGGGCTCCGGAGATCGCGCGCGCGGCCCTCATGACGAAACCGCCAAGAGCGCCCGATCACCGCAAGAGCCGCTTCACCGAGATCGCGTTCCTGAAGCCATGGTCGGCGGCGGCAGGCGTCAGTCGCGAAGAATGGATGGCGGCCGAGATCCCGGCGTCCAACATGCACGCGACCGCGAAGGGCCTCGCCGAGATCGTCCATCCGCTCGCCAATCGCGGCGTCGATACGGACGGGCGGCCGGCGATTTGCCCCGCGGCGCTCGCCGAGGCGCTCCGTATAAGGATCAGCGGTGAGGATCTCGTGCTGCCCTTCGACATCGCGTGGACAGCGGGGCTGATGGCGAATACCAACGGGTTTTTCGGGCCCTCGCAGTCAGCCTTCGGCCATGCGGGCTTCGGCGGCTCCGCGGTGATGATCGACCCCGAACGCCGCGTCAGCGCCGCCTATGTCATGAACAAAATGTCCCCCTATCTCGCCGGGGATCCGCGGGCGGTGCGGCTCTTTGCGGCGCTCGATTAGGGGCCGCGCACCCCCATTCGCGCTCGGCCCGGATTTCGGCTAAGCTCTTCCTCAGGGGGTCGAGGGGTTATGAGTATTGAAGCCCGCCACGGCGATGAAAGCCTGGAGACGCGGCGCGCGTTCGGGGACGATGTGCGCTCGGCCGCGCCCGCCGCCGCGCCGGTGTTCGGCGCGCGTCCACTAGGGCTGCTCGTGCGCATCGCCAAGCTGTTCGCGGGCCGCGCGCGGGGCAAGAAGAAGCCTTTCCTCGCCGACGACCTGCCGGCCGGCGTTCCCGATCCTTCCAAGATGTTCCCGGCGCCGCGCTATGCGGCGGACGGCGCCGCGCTCTCAAGCGGACAGGCGGAGCATTACGATCTCGTCGGCGAGGAGCTGCGCCAGGAAGCGGGCGAGCTTGATGTCGCGGCGGCCGAGAAGGCGTCGGCGCTCGGGAATAAGCTCGCGGCGAGCCTGCTCGACCAGATGGAGGCGAGCGCGGTCTACGGCCTCTCCGCCGTGTTGCGCGGCGTCGTCCTGCTCGGCCTGTTCGTGTTTCTCGCCGGCTATGTCTGGCGTTTCGCCTCGCAGCTCGACCCGGCGCCGTATTCCTATGCGACGCTTTATGCATTTATCGGCCTCTTCGGCGTCGTTGCCGCGGGCCTTGCCGCCGACAGCGCGGCGGGCGAGGCGAAGAAGCGCTTTGCGCGCGCGGCCGGCGACCTTGAATCGCTCGTCGCGCAGGCGACGGGGCGCTTCCGCGACCGCCTGATCGAACAGCGCGCGGCGATGCAGCTCAACAGCGCCGCAGATTTGCCAGCGGCGATTTCGGCGGCGGCGCGCGCGCGGATGACGACCGTCGCGGGCCTGCGCTTTTACGAACAGTCGCCGGTGATCGGCGCCGCGGAGGGCTATCGCTGCCATGTACTCGGCGCGGCGATCGCGGGCGCGGCGCGCCACCGGCTCGGCGCCGGAACGCGGCTTATCGGTCGCTTCTCCGCGCTCATTCTCGGAATCGCGATCGGTATCGCCGCGCTGTTTTTCTCGCTCGCCCAGCCTCTCAGCTTCGCCCCGCTGCCGGATTTCATCGGGGCGCTTGTCGCGGCCGAAACCGCGCGGCCGGGGATCGTCACCTTCGCCCTCGCCATGGCGCTGGCGATTTTCGCCCCGCACATTCTGGGCCCTATGGCGGCGCAGATCGTCGCCGCCGACGATCCGGCCGGGACGCTCCGGCGTTACGGCCTTGACGCGCTGGCGAACGGGCTCAAGGACCGCACTCTCACCGCGGCGGCCGAACGCCCGCGTGAGATGATCGAACGCTTCGCGGATGCGCTCCGCGCCCTCGAAGGCCGGGCGGAAGCCTGGTCGAAAACCGGCGCCCGATTCGGCGAAGGCGCCGCCGCCGAAGACCTTCCCTGGCGGAAAGCGCCAGAAGGCCCCCGCTTTGTGGCGCAAAATTTCGCGGTTGCCCCGCCGCAGTTCCTCGCCGACAGCCCCGCGACCCCCCGGCGCGGATTTTTTTCAGAATCAGCCCGCCCCGATGCTTCTCCGAAACAAGGCATGGGGGCTGCGCAATCGCCTCCTTGGCTTAAGAATTGAAGCGCACAGAGTGCGGTAGCTTAATACTCTTTTAACGAAAAAGTTCTGTCCTGTTGGTAACTTCATATTGACGGTCAGAACCGCCTGCCGCACTATATCTTGTGTCAGCGACGGATTCTGATCGAAGGGTTTGATCCACCGCCGCGGGCCCCGCAAATCGCGGGAAACCTCTAGAAAAGACGCGACGCCGAAGAGCCGGCGCGCCCCGATGGGGCAACCGGCGATAAGGCTTTGCGCGCCTCCGCCCGGGGCCGGGATGGTTCCGGGAGGCAGGGAAGATCGGCGAGAAAAAAGGGGCGCGTTCAGATGTCAGCGGCGACGGAAACGGTGAAACTCCTTGAAACCCCGGTGGCGCCGCCGGCGCCCGAGCCGCGCCGTCCGGAACTGCGCCTCGTCAAGGACGTCGTCGTCGATCATTCCCGCGACTCGCTTCTCACCGATTTCGGCAAGAAGACGCTCGATGACCGCTATCTCCTTGAAGGCGAGTCCTATCAGGACATGTTCGCGCGTGTCGCGAAGACCTATGGCGATGACGCCGACCACGCCCAGCGCATCTACGACTACACCTCAAGGCTCTGGTTCATGCCGGCGACGCCCGTCCTGTCGAACGGCGGGGCGAGCCGCGGCCTGCCCATCTCCTGCTTCCTCAACGCCGTCGGCGATTCGCTTGAGGAAATCGTCGGAACCTGGAACGAGAACGTCTCGCTCGCCTCGAACGGGGGCGGCATCGGCACCTATTGGGGCGGCGTCCGCTCGATCGGCGAAAAGGTCAAAGGCGCGGGTGCGACGTCGGGCATCATTCCCTTCATCCGCGTGATGGATTCGCTCACCCTCGCGATCAGCCAGGGCTCGCTGCGCCGCGGTTCGGCGGCCGTCTATCTCGACATCCACCACCCGGAGATCGAGGAGTTCCTCGAAATCCGGAAAGCTTCGGGCGACTTCAACAGGAAGTCATTGAACCTCCATCACGGCCTCAACATCACCGACGAATTCATGGAGGCGGTCGCGGAGGACCGCGACCTCGGCCTCAAATCGCCGAAGACGGGCCAAGTCCTCAAAACCGTCAGTGCACGGAAATTGTGGCAGAAGATCCTCGAAGTGCGCCTCGCGACGGGCGAACCCTATCTCGTCTTCTCCGACACCGTGAACCGCGCGATGCCCAAGCACCAGCGCGATCTCGGCCTTAAAGTCTCGACCTCGAACCTCTGCTCGGAGATCATGCTGCATACCGGCAAGGATCATCTCGGAGAGGACCGCACGGCCGTCTGCTGCCTCTCCTCGATCAACGCCGAGAAATATTTCGAGTGGAAGGACGACCCGCGCTTCATCGAAGACGTGATGCGTTTCCTCGACAACGTGCTTGAGGATTTCATCCAGCGCGCGCCGGCCTCGATGGTGAAGGCGGTCTATTCGGCCAAGCGCGAGCGCTCGGTCGGCCTCGGTCTCATGGGCTTCCATTCCTTCCTGCAGGAGATGGGCGTGCCTTTTGAGTCCGCGATGGCGAAGTCGTGGAACATCAAGCTTTTCAAGCATATCCGCATGGGCGCGGACGCGGCCTCGGTGGTGCTCGCGGAAGAGCGCGGGGCCTGCCCCGACGCGGAGGAGCGCGGCGTCAAGCAGCGCTTTTCGCACAAACTCGCCATCGCGCCGACCGCTTCGATCTCGATCATCTGCGGCGGATGCAGCCCTTGCATCGAGCCCATCCCGGCGAACGTCTTCGTTCACAAGACGCTGTCGGGCTCCTTCACGGTGAAGAACTTCGCCCTCCAGAAGATATTGCAGGAAAAAGGTCTCGACACGGTCGAGGTCTGGTCCTCGATCATCGAGCACGAAGGCTCCGTCCAGCATCTCGAATTCCTCAGCGAGCTTGAAAAAGACATCTTCAAGACCGCCTTCGAGATTGACCAGCGCTGGGTCGTCGAGCTCGCCGCCGACCGCTCGCCCTTCATCTGCCAGGGCCAGTCGCTCAACGTCTTCCTGCCCGGCGACATCGACAAATGGGACCTCCACATGCTGCACTGGACGGCGTGGGAGAAAGGCGTGAAATCGCTCTATTACTGCCGGTCCAAATCCGTGCAACGCGCCAGCTACGCCAACGGCAAGAAGGCGGAGGCGGCGTTAGACGACGCCATCCAGCATAATCTCGAAGCTGTTGCGGCCGCGAAGACGGATTATGAGGAGTGTCTGGCCTGTCAGTGAGGGAGGCGGACCGGAACGGACAGTCTGAACCCTAATCGTCGCACCGGGCTCGCCGCGAAGGCGCGATTTGGCGGCGCCTTTTCCGCGTGTGGAGAGGGTTGGACCCCGGATCGGCTGCGCCGTCCGGGGTGACGGGCGGAGAGGGTTGCTAACGCCCCGGTACGCCGGCGCCGGAGAGATCATGCCAATCAGGGTTTGCGGCTTCGATCAGATTAATTTTCCACGCGCGGCGCCACTTCTTCAGCGATTTCTCGCGCGCGATGGCGTCGACGACGCGGTCAAACTCTTCCCAATAGACCAGCATCGTTACGCGATATTTGCGCGTGAAAATCGCGGCGTCCCCTGACTGATGTTGCGTCGTCCGCCGCGCGAGGTCATTTGTAACGCCGACATAGAGCGTGCCGTTGCGCTTGCTCGTAAGGATGTAAACGTAGAACGGACCGCGCATGGCTGATCGATAGCGAGAAATAGAAAATCCGTCACCCCGGGGCCGCGCGCAGCGCGGAGCCCGGGGTCCATCTTCGGCGCGTGGGGAGAGGTGGACCCCGGATCGCCTTCGGCGTCCGGGGTGACGGGGTTTTTGGTGTCATCAGTTCACGGAGCGTCAGTCGCC
>CAZNXR010000183.1:0-5353 GCA_964576815.1 uncultured Caulobacterales bacterium
CTCGTCATCGCCGACAAGCGTCCGGTTGGGGTCCGCGGAGAGGGTCGTTTTTCCGGTTCCCGACAGGCCGAAGAAGACAGCGGCGTCGTCCATCTTTCCGACGTTTACGGAGCAATGCATCGGCATCACGCCCGCTTCGGGAAGAAGGAAATTAAGAATCGTGAAGACCGACTTCTTCATCTCGCCGGCGTAGGAGGTGCCGCCAATGAGGACGAGGCGCTGCACGAAATCGACGGCGATGACCGTCTTGGTGCGGCAGCCGTGGCGAGCGGGGTCCGCTTCAAAGCCCGGCAGATCGACGATCGTGAAGTCAGGCGCCTTGCCGGTGACAAATCCGCGCGTTTCCATCGGCGGGCGCACCAGCAGGTGCTGGATGAAGAGCGAATGCCAGGCGAGTTCGGTGAAGACGCGCACCTTGATGTGGTGGTCGGCGTCGGCGCCGCCCCGCAGGTCCTGCGCGAATAATTCCTTGCCGGCGGCGTAGCGGAGCATGTCGGCGTGCAGCGCTTCGAAAGCCTCCGGCGTCATCGGCTTTGAATTGTCCCACCAGATCTTCGCCTCGATCTCGGGACGGCGGACGGTGAACTTGTCCTGCGCGGAGCGCCCGGTGTGCTCGCCAGTCCTGACGACAAGCGGGCCGTCGGCGGCGATCAGGCCTTCGCCGCGCTCGACAGCGATCTGGTAATAAGCGCTAGCGGTGAGGTTGCGGAGCGCCTTTGGCGCTGAATCTTCGAATGAGTGAAGGGCGGCGTTCGCCGCCTTCATGGTTACGCTCATGAGAAGGGTCCTCCCGAGACACCTTGGGACTGACGCAAACGTACGGGGCGCCAGCGTCCCCGGCCGACGCGCGATCGGGCTCTTAATGCAAGAGTCCTGCGGTGGCGAGAGCGTTCTGAGGGCGGTATTTCGCCCGATGGAAGAAAAAGGCGGCCTTGATCGGCCCTTATCGGTCATGCGACAGGACGCCCCGCCTTCATGGGAGATATCCAATGCGCCAAATCGGGAATGTTCTACTGGCCGCGAGCCTCGTGGCGCTCGCGGGTTGCGGCGGCGGCGGCGCTCCGGAGGCCGACGCCGGCGTGTTGGCGGCGATGGGCGCCCCGGGGAGGGCGGACGCCTCGTCTGCGGAAATCTCGGCCGAAGAGCTGAAACGCCATATCCGCACGCTATCCTCCGATGAATTTGAAGGCCGCGCGCCGACGACGCCCGGCGGGGAAAAGACGCGCACCTATATCGCGGCGGAATATCGGCGCCTTGGACTTGAACCCGTGGGCGCGTCCTATTTCCATGACGTGCCGATGGTCGAATCGACCCTTGACCCGGCGAAATCATTCCTTCGCATCGACGTGAAAGGCGAGGTCCGCGACCTAGCCTACAAGCGGGAGGCGGTGTTCGGCACAAAACGCGTAGCGCCGGAGGTCGCATTCGAGGCGAGCGACATGGTGTTCGTCGGCTACGGCGTCGTCGCGCCGGAGCACCAGTGGAACGATTACGAAGGGATAGACGTCCGGGGAAAGACCGTCGTCATTCTCGTCAACGATCCGGGGTTTCTCACAAACGACGAGACGCTCTTCGGCGGCAAGGCGATGACCTATTACGGGCGCTGGACCTACAAATATGAAGAGGCTGCGCGCCAGGGCGCGGCCGCCGCGCTCATCGTCCACGACACGGTTCCCGCCGCCTATGGCTGGAACGTCGTAGAGGGGTCGTGGTCCGGCCCGCAAATTGATCTTCAGCGTGCGGATAATGGCGCTTCGCGCGCCGCGCTCGAAGGGTGGATCACCAAGGATACGGCGGCGTCCCTGCTCGCGGCGGCCGGGCTCAACCTTGACGAAGCGACCGCCGCTGCGAACCGGCGCGGCTTCAAGCCGGTTCGGATGGCCGGGCTCAAGGCTTCGGCGAAAATCACGCAGGCGATCAAGCGCTCTAGCGACGCCAATGTTCTCGGCGTTCTCAAAGGCGCCGAGGCGCCGGAAGAATATGTCGTCTATATGGGGCATTGGGACCATCTCGGCATCGACCCGTCGCAGGCGGGCGAGGACAAGATCTTCAACGGCGCGGTCGACAATGCGACGGGCATCGCCGGCATACTCGAAATCGCGCGGAAATTCGCGAGCGGCCCGCGCCCGCGCCGCTCCGTCATTTTCGCGGCGGTGACGGCGGAGGAATCGGGGCTGCTCGGCTCCGCTTTTCTCGCCGAGAATCCGCCCGTGCCGTTGAAGGACATCGCAGCGGGGATCAACATCGACGGCGTTCTGCCGGCGCCGCCAGCGAAGGATATCGTCGTCGTCGGCTACGGCGCCTCGGAGCTTGAGGACATCCTGCAGAAGCACGCCGGCGCGGCAGGAAAATATCTGCGCGCCGATCCGGAGCCGGAGAAAGGATATTTCTACCGCTCCGACCATATCAGCTTCGCGAAAAAGGGCGTGCCGATGCTCTACGCGGACGCCGGCTCCGACCTCGTCGAAGGCGGCGAGGCGGCCGGCAAAGCGCTCGGCGACGACTATACGGCGAACCGCTATCATCAGCCTTCGGATGAATTCAGCGAGGACTGGGACCTTTCAGGCATGGTTCTGTCGATGGAGATCCTCCACGCCGTCGGGGCGGAGGTGGCGGGGTCGAGCGCCTGGCCGAACTGGCGCGACGGCAACGAGTTCCGCGCGATCCGCGACGCCAGCCGCGCAGGAAAGTAAGGCGCCTCCATACCCTCTCCCGCGAAGGGCGGGAGAGGGGAGCCGCGCTCCTCTCAATTGTAGTCGGCCTCCTAGCGCCGCGTTAACGCTTTTCCCGGATGACGATGCAGGTCCGGAAGAGGCGCATGGAAACCCTTTACGATTTCATGGCGGTGGCGCTGTTCATCGCGACGGCGGCGATGTTCTTCTATCGCTTCCAGAGCGAGGACCCCCCGCTTGCGCCCTACATGCTGATCGCGCTCGTCTGCGCGGTGTCGAACTGGCTCGGCAATAATGGCGGCGGCGTCGGCGCGGCGGTGTTGCTGATCGCAGGCTCGTTCTACCTGATGCATCTTGCCGGCGAGCCCTTCGCTGAAGACGAGCGCGACGCGTCGCGGTAAAGAGGCGATGGTCCGGCTAAGCTCGAGCCAAGCGCTGATCTGGCGCCGCTCTCCTTCTAGCCGCCTTCATTCGCCAGGCGATTCCGGCGAACCCCATCATCATCATCGCCCAGACGGCCGGCTCCGGCGTCGGTTCGATAACTTCGGTCGGTTCGCCGTTGACGCTCACATAATCGATGACCGCGCCCGGCGCGCCGCGGCGCTGGCGCGTCGTCTCGATGAAAACATAGTTGCAGCCGCCGAGCGCAAAGCAGCCCCGCTGAAAGAGGTTGTTGACCGTCAGCGTATTACCGGCGTTGAAAGACCTCGTATCGACGAAGACAGGCAGCCCGCCGACAATGCGCCCGAAACTGACGGTCAGGCGCGCATCGCCGACCGGCGGCGGTAAGGTGAAAATGGACACCGTGTCGGAACGCGCGGTTCCAAATGGCGTTTCAAAGAGCAGCGCGATCCAGTTGTCGAGCGTCAGGAGCGCGCCCGCGCCATCGCCCGCGGTCGAGAAGGCGCCGAGCACGTTTTCGTCATAACCAAGAGACGAGGTGAATGTCGCCGTCCGCCCGAAGGCCGGCGTGGCGCCGCACGCCAGCGTCGCCGCCGCGACAGCCGCACGTAAAGTTTTCGTGAGAATGTGCGACCGCAGCATTTGGCAAACGCCTGTTCAGACAACGGCAATCATCGGCTGGTTTAATCGGAAGCTTGATTGTGAGGGGGCTCGATTAACTCGGGATTAATACGCGATGGGACCCCGCACCGCCGTCAGACGCGCCAACGACGCGCGCCGCCGCGCCGCAGCCTGCATTAACCATAACCGCATCGGAGCACGGCTGTGAAAGTCGACGCTGCAATCGCGGCCGGCGGGCGGCGCGTTCTTATCGTTGTCGAGAATCTTCCCGTTCCGTTCGACCGGCGCGTCTGGGCCGAAGCGACATCGCTCGTCGACGCCGGCTATCAGGTGAGCGTCATCTCGCCGATGATGAAAGGCTACACGGCGCCCTTTGAGGTGATCGACGGCGTGCATGTTTATCGCCATCCGCTCACGGAAGCCGGTTCCGGCGCCGGCTATCTGCGAGAATATCTCGGCGCTCTGTTTCACCAGCTCCGCCTCGCCTTCAAAATACGGCGCGCGCGCGGCTTCGACGTCATTCACGCGTGCAATCCGCCCGATCTGATCTTCCTCGTCGCCGCGCTCTTCAAGCTCATCGACGGCGTGCGCTTCATCTTCGACCATCATGACCTCTGCCCGGAGCTTTATGAGGCCAAGTTCGGCCGAAGGGGGCTCGCTTACTTCGCGCTCCGCGCCGCCGAGCGGGCGACGTTCGCGCTCGCCGACATCTCGATCGCAACCAATGAGTCCTATCGGGAAATCGCACTGGAGCGGGGCGGCATGACGCCCGACCGGGTCTTCATCGTACGTTCCGGCCCGCGGCTCGATCGCATGAAGATCACGGCGCCGAACGAGGCGCTGAAACGCGGGCGGCGCTATCTCGCCGGCTATGTCGGCGTCATCGGCAGGCAGGAAGGCCTCGACCTTCTCGTCGGCGCCGTCGCCCATCTCATCAACCATGTCGGGCGGACCGACGTGCAGTTCGCGATCATCGGCGACGGTCCGGAGCTATCCGCGGTTAGAGCGCTGGCGGAAGCAAAAGGCGTCAGCGGCTATCTCGACTTCTACGGCCGCGTCGATGATGCGCTCTTTCTCGACGTCCTCAACACGGCGGATGTCTGCGTCAATTGCGATCGCGCCTGCGCGATGAACGACAAATCGACGATGAACAAGATCCTCGAATATATGGCGCTCGGCAAACCGATCGTCCAATTCGAGATGACGGAGGGCCGGCGTTCCGCGGGCGCCGCCTCGCTCTACGCAAGACCCGACAACGTCGCTGACTTCGCGCTGAAGATCGACATGCTCCTCAGCGATCCGGCGCTTCGCCGAGACATGGGCGCCCTCGGGCGCGAGCGCGTGCTGACGCAGTTCAGCTGGGCGCATTCGGTCCCGGCGCTCCTGCGCGCCTATGCGGCGGCGTTCGAGCGGCGCGAGCGGATCGCTCTGCCGGGCCGGCAGGCCCCGGCGGCCCCGGCCGGAGAATAGCGCGCCATGATCGAAGCGAGCGTCATCATTCCCCACTTCAATCAGAAAGAGCTGCTGGCGCTCTGTCTCGAAAGCCTGGAGCGTCAGACGTTTGAGCGCGCACGCTATGAGATCATTGTCGCGGACAACGGAACGCCCGGCGGCGTTGACGCGATCAAGGCGCGCTTTCCCCGCGTCATCTTCACCGC
>CAZNXR010000184.1:0-5332 GCA_964576815.1 uncultured Caulobacterales bacterium
ACGCGTCCGCCGGCGCCGCCGAAGTGAGCTGCAACAAGGCCTCGAAAAGTTCGTCGCGCCGCATCGGTTTGGTCGCTGTCGCCGCGCCAAGCGTTGTGAACGCTTTCATCGGCTCGCGGTCATCGACCGAGGTCAGCATCAACACCGGCAGCTGGGCCCCGGCGGCCGAACGGCGCACGGCTTCGAGAAGCGCAAGGCCGTCCATCCCGGCCATCTGAAAATCAAAGATCGCGAAATCGAACCGCTCTTTCGCGAAGAGGTCCAGCGCGGCGACGGCTGACAGCGCCGATCTGGTCTCAACGTCCCACGTAGAGAGAAATTCGTTCAGAATGGCGATGTTGACGGCGACGTCATCGACAATCAGCGCGCGCTTGCCTTTGAGGCTCGCCGCCGCTGCCGCCGGCTGTGCAGCGGCCACGCCGCCGACCGCAGGCAGATTGAGCGTAAACCAGAAGTTCGAACCCTTGCCGTGTTCGGAAGTGACGCCGATTTCGCCGCCCATCAACTCAATCAGCTGTCTGGAGATTGCGAGGCCGAGGCCTGTCCCGCCGTAACGGCGGGTTGTCGAATTGTCCGCTTGTTCGAACTTTTCAAAAATCCGGCCGATCTTTTGAGCTTCGATTCCGACGCCCGTGTCGGCGACGCTGACCATTAAGGCGCCGCCGTCGGTGCGCTCGACCGAGACGACGATCGATCCTTCATGCGTGAATTTCGCCGCGTTGCCGACGAGATTGATCAAGATCTGGCGGAAACGGCCGCCGTCGCCGATGCTTTGCTCCGGCACGTCAGGCGCGATGCGCGCCGTCAGTTCGACACCGCGTTCGGCCGTGCGGGCGGCGATCAGCGCTGCGACATCCTCGACAGCGCGCCGCACAGAGAACGGCTCGCGTTCAAGCTCGATACGGCCGGCTTCGATCTTTGAAAAATCGAGGATGTCGTTGATGATCGTCAAGAGCGCGCCGCCGGAAGACTGGATGACCTCGACGCAGGCGCTCTGCTTCGGCGTCAGCTCCATCGTCGCCAGCACGTCCGCCATGCCGATGACGCCGTTCATCGGGGTGCGAATTTCATGGCTCATATTGGCGAGAAATTCCGACTTTGCGACAGAGGCCGCCTCGGCCGCGTCGGCGCGCGCGACGGCGTCCTCCTTATCCATCGCGTCGTTCGCTGCGTCCCGCGCTCTGGAGACTGCGAAAGCGACTGCTGCGGAAGCGGCGAGCAATGACAGAAAAGTGTCGAGGGCGCTCGCATGGGCGACGCTGATCATCGAATCGCTGACGTCGTGCAGCGGCGTTATCGGCATGACCAGCGTGAACCAGACGATTGCGCACCAGGAAAGAAGCGCAACGGCGCCCGTCAGCAAAATTTCTTGAGCGCGAAAGCTGATCGCGCGCAGCGCGATGATCGCGTAGAGCCATGCGTGGCTCGAGGAATGGATCGGCATCAGCGGATCTAAGCCAAGCGCCGCCGACGATCCGAGCGCTATGATCGCCACCACGGCGCAGTCGAGCGCCATCGAGATGCGCCAGAGCGTCCGCGCGATTGGTCTGCGGATGATCGCCCAACGGATGAGGTGAAATCCTAGAAGCCCGGCGACCGACCACCAGATCAGGCTCATTGCAGGCCCGTCTGGATAACGCAGCACCGTCGACAACATGACGAGAATGACGGCGATCGCAGCGACCTGCAGCCGCGCGATCAGGAGGTCGTTCGACGCCTCCAGCGCCTGCCAGTAATGGGCGCCGCTGCCTTCTTGCGATGTCACCGCCGACCCCGTCAAACGCTGCGTCATCTTGGCGGGCGGCCATTAAATCCGGGTAAACCATTGACGCACGGCGGCTGCGCGCGGGGCTTCTCCCGGGCGCTGGAATTGCGCAGAATGCGCGCAAGAGGCCGGGTCCGCGCCCGCCGGAATCAGGGAGGGTGAACGAATGATGAGGACGGTTCGACTGGCGATGATGGGCGCATCCGCGATCGCGATCGCGCTGGCGGGCTGCGGGAGGAAGGAAGCATCGACGTCCTCTGTCGTGACGGCGCCTTCCGACTTCCCCGCCGCGCTGATGGAGCAGCTCCTCGACGCCAATCCCGGCGACGTGATCGAGCTCCCCGAAGGCAGGTTCTCGTTTGACCGGTCGTTGTCGCTCGCCGTCGACGGCGTGACGATCCGCGGCAAAGGCATGGACAAGACGATCCTTTCCTTCAAGGACCAGGTCGCCGGCGCCGAAGGGCTACTTGTCACCGCGGACGACTTCACGGCGGAAGACTTCGCCATCGAGGACACGAAGGGCGACGGCCTCAAGGTCAACGAAGGAAAGAACGTCGTCATCCGCCGGGTGCGCGTGGAGTGGACCGGCGGGCCGAAGACCGAAAACGGGGCATACGGACTATATCCCGTGCAGTCCGAAAACGTGCTGCTCGAAGGCAATGTCGTCATCGCCTCGTCCGACGCCGGCGTCTATGTCGGCCAGTCCCGCAACGTCGTCGTGCGCAACAACCGCGCGGAGTGGAACGTCGCCGGCATCGAGATCGAGAACACCTTCGACGCCGACGTTTATGACAACATCGCCACCAACAACACCGGCGGCGTCCTCGTTTTCAACATGCCCGACCTGTCGCAGCCGGGGGCTAGAACCCGCATCTTTCGCAACAAGATATATGACAACAACACAAAGAACTTCGGCGTTCCGGGAACTGCGGTTGCGAACATTCCCGCCGGTTCGGGCGTCGTCGTCAATTCAAACGACCAGGTCGAAATTTTCGACAACGACATCACCGGCAACAAGACGGCGAACATCATCATCGCCTCCGTCTTTTCGACCGACCTGTCGAAGGACGGCATGTCGGACGAATTCGACCCTTACCCTGAAGCGATCTATGTCGCCGGCAACCGCATGGGCGGGGGCGGCAAGGACCCCGACGGGCTGCAATTCCAGGCGCTGAAGGTCGCGATGTTCGGGCTCACCGGCGCGCTCCCCGACGTCATCTGGGACGGGTTCGTCGATCCGGCGAAAATGATCGACGGCAAGCTTCCCGACGAATTGCGCATCTGCGTCGAGAATGACGGCGCGGAGGTCATCAATGTCGACGGGCCGAACGGCAACAAATCCCCGCGCCTTGCGACGGACGAACTTGCCTGCGCGCTGCCGCGTCTTCCGGAGGTCAAGCTCGCGAACGGTCTCGCCGGTTGAACTTGTTCCTTCGTATACTGATCGCCGGCGCGGCCGCGCTCGCCGCGGCCTGCGCGCGCGATGACGCGCCGGCGGCGCCCGTTTTTCACGCCGAAGGCTATCCGGAACGCCTGTCCGACTGGAACCTTCTGACGACGGCGAACGGCGTCCTGACGCTGAACGACCGGGCGACGCCTTACGATCTCGTCACGCCGCTCTTTTCGGACTACGCCCTGAAGCTGAGGACGGTGACGCTGCCGGAGGGGAAGAGCGCCGTCTATGACGCGGAGACCGTGTTCGATTTTCCCGTCGGCACGATGATCTCCAAGACGTTCTATTACCCGGCGGCGGAGGGCGCCGTCACCTACGGGCCGGAGCCGACGGTCAGAGACGGCGCCATGCCGCTTGAAGACCTTCGCCTTATTGAAACCCGCCTGCTGGTCCGCCGCGAGAGCGGTTGGGTCGCGATCCCCTATGTCTGGAACGAGGAGCAGACCGATGCGACGCTGGCGCGGATCGGCGCCGTCAAACGGCTGACGCTTCTGCGGCCTGACGGGCGCACGGAGGATTTTCCCTATCTCGTGCCCAACCAGACGCAGTGCGCCGGGTGTCACGCGACCAACAACACGACGCGCATCCTTCACCCGATCGGCCCCAAGGCCCGCCATCTCAACAAGGAGTCGGCGTTTCACGAAGGGTTCAACCAGCTTGACTGGTGGCTCGCTGCGGGGCTGTTGAGCGGCGTTCCTGCCGGCGCCGACCATCCACGCAACGCCGATTGGAGGGACGATACTGAGAGCCTTGACGGCCGCGCACGCGCCTATCTCGACGCTAATTGCTCGCATTGCCATTCGGATGTCGGTCCGGCCGATACATCGGGGCTCGACCTCCGCCCCGATATTGCGATGGGGCCGCGCTACGGCTGGTGCAAGACGACGATCGCCGCCGGCGGCGGCTCCGGCGGGGGCCCCTTTGGCATCGTTCCGGGCAGGCCCGAGGCGTCCATCTTCGTCTACCGGATGGAGACGACGAAGCCCGGTCACATGATGCCGGAGCTTGGCCGTTCGGTCAGCCACGAGGAAGGCGTCAAGCTGATCGCCGACTGGATCGCGGCGATGGAGGGCGGATGCGCCTGAAAAGGCGCCTTTTGGGTTTGTCTTCTCCCTGAAACTTTGAGCGTTTCCGCGGGGTCCAGCCCGAAACTACGTATTTTGGCTGGGTGAAAATGCGCATTTTTGCGGCATCGCGCCGTCCCTCTGACCGCTCATTCCCGCTCAAGCGGGAATCCACGGCCCCAAAGGACTGCTCCCCGTGACTCTGGATTCCCGCTTGCGCGGGAATGAGCGGGGGATGGGGTGTCCGCCCACGCCGTGGATCAAGCTGCGCACGGTGCTCTGCGGCGCCTGAAAAGGCGCCTTTTGGGTCTGTCTCCTCTCTGAAAGTCTGAGCCTTTCCGCGGCCTCCAGCCCGAAACTATGTATTTTGGCTGGATGAAAATGCGTATTTTTGCGGGATCGCGCCGTCCCTCTGACCACTCATTCCCCTTGCGCGGGAATGAGCGGAGCGGGGGCGCGACTGTTCGCGCCCCGCACGATCACACGATCGGCGGGTGATTCTTCGCATCGCGCGGCCAGCAAGGCGCCGGACCGCGCGACAAACCGGACTTGTCAAAGGCGCCGCTTCTCAGCGGCCGAAAACGCAAAACGCGCCGGGGAGGCGTTCCCCCGGCGCGATCCTTAGAACCTATGACCGAGCAAGATAAAAGTCAAGCGAATAATCAGGGTAAATATTTATGGTTAACGCACGGCCGGCCGGTCTTACGCCTGCTCGTCGAGGATGACGGACGCCCCGCCGCGCGCATGGCGGGCCGCTTCGCCGGCGACGGCGCGGACAAGGCCCTCGCCGGCCCTTGTCGCGCCGCCGAGGAGCGCCTGCTGGCGCAGCGCGCAGCCTTCGAAAGTCTTCGTCAGCTCCCGGAGCTTCTCGATCAGGGGCGCGGCGGCCCCGGCGACGGCTGTGCGGTCGCGCGCGACATCGCGGATCGCGCCCGCATAAGCGGCGGCGAGGCGCGCTTTCTCCGCTTGCAGCGGCGCGAGATCGCGGGGCCTTCGCGTCGCCAGAATGTCGTTTTCCTGCGTCACGAGCGCGCTCAGCGACTCGGTGAG
>CAZNXR010000185.1:0-5316 GCA_964576815.1 uncultured Caulobacterales bacterium
ACGGGCGCATCTACATCGTCGACGCCAACAAGACCGACATGGGCCCGCCCTCGGCTCTTTCCGCGCCCGACAAAGTGAAAGCCATGCGCGGCATCGCGGACGCCTTCGCCGCACTCATCGACGAGCGGCTCAAGGCGTCGGCTTGAACTCGATTCCCTTCGTCAAGAATGTCGCGTTCGACTACGGACGGCCGGACCGCCTGTCGCCCCTGATCCGCCGGGTCATCTGCAACAATCCGGGGCCCTTCACCTTCACAGGAAGCGGAACCTATATTGTCGGTCCCGACGACGGGCCGCTCGCGGTCATCGATCCGGGCCCGGACGATCCGGCGCATCTGGCGGCGCTTTTCGAGGCCGTCGGCGGCGCTCGCGTCAGTCATGTCCTCATCACGCACACGCACAAGGACCATTGCGGCGGCGCGCGCGCTTTCGCCGACCGCGTCGGCGCGCCGATCGCCGGGGCCGGTCCGCACCCCGTGTCCGACAAGAAACTTGGCGCCCCGGCGCTTGAGGAGGGGGCCGATCATCGATACAGGCCGGATGAGATTTTGAAGGACGGGGACCGGTTATCAGGCGGCCCGTGGACCATCGAGACCGTGGCGACGCCGGGCCATCTGTCAAATCACCTCTGCTTCGCGCTCCTTGAAGAAGCGACCTTGTTCACCGGCGACCACGTCATGGGCTGGTCGACGACGGTCGTCGCTCCGCCCGACGGGGACATGGGCGACTATCTGGCAAGTCTCGAGAAACTCCTTGCGCGCCAGGACAAGCGATATCTGCCGACGCACGGCGCGCCGATCGAAAAGCCGAGGCCCTTTGTCCGCGCGATCAGGACCCACAGGCTGATGCGCGATGCGCAGATCATCGAGCAGCTGCGACAGGGCCGCCGCCATATTCGAGACATCGTTCCAAGGATCTACGCCGATATCGACAAGCGCCTTCACGTCGCCGCCGCACTTAACGTGCAGGCGCATCTCATTCGTCTTGTGAGAACGGACGTCGTGGCCTGCGACGCCGAACCGACGATGGAGAGCGAATACCGGCTCGCGAAATCGACTTAAACCGGGTTTCGATGACCTTGACTCATCGAAACCTGGCAAGCGCGACTGCGCGCCCGCAGCGAAGCGAGGATGCCTTTCAGTGATCGGTCACGATCACTGAAAGTGCGTATTAAGGAAAGAGCCGCTCAGTCCGCCATTCGGCGCCGGCGCCGTTGCGCCGAAAGACCACCCGGTCATGCAGGCGGAAGGGGCGATTAACCCAGAATTCTATTTCAACGGGAACAAGCCTGAACCCCGACCAGTGGGGCGGGCGCGGCGTCTTGCCGACGCCGCGGCGCGCCGTCTCCTCGGCGACGCGACGCTCCAGCGCAAACCGCCCTTCCATGGGCCGCGATTGCGGCGAGGCCCAGGCGCCGATCTGCGCCCCCTTCGCACGGGTTGAAAAATAGGCGTCGGCCTCAGCGTCCGAGACGCGCGCCACATCGCCGCGGAACCGAACCTGCCGCCGGATCGACTTCCAGTGAAAGACGAGCGCAGCCCTCGGATTGGCGGCGAGTTCCGTCCCCTTGGCGCTTTCGAGATTGGTGAAGAACGACAGCCCCCGCGGATCGATATCCTTGAGGAGCACCATGCGCGCGTTTGGAAGCCCGCCCGCATCGACCGTCGCAAGGGTCATCGCGTTAGGGTCGTTAATCTCCTTTTTTTTCGCGAGTTCGAACCAGGCGACGAACAGCGCCAGGGGCTCATCAAGGGTGAAGACCTCGCCCTGGTCCTCGTCGACCGCATAAGCCTCGGCCGAGGGCGAGGGCGGAATGACGGATTTGACGCTCATCGGGCTTTCCAAACCGCAGCCGGATCATTCTATAGGACAAGACCGACGTTCACCAACCACCCAAACGACGCCCGATGTCGCACAACAGTTACGGCCATCTTTTTCGCGTGACGACCTGGGGCGAGAGTCATGGGCCGGCGATCGGATGCGTCGTCGACGGATGCCCGCCGGGCATCCGGCTCGACGCCGCCGATATCCAGGCGGCGCTCGACCTTAGAAAACCAGGCACGTCGAAGTTCGTGACGCAACGTCGCGAGCCGGACGAGGTTGAAATCCTGTCCGGCGTTTTTGAGGACGACCGAACGAAAGGACAGGTGACGACCGGGACGCCGATCAGCCTCCTCATCCGCAATGTCGATCAGCGCTCAAAGGATTACGCCGACATTCGTGACAAGTACCGTCCAGGTCACGCTGACTTCACCTATGACGCGAAGTACGGGCTTCGAGATTATCGGGGAGGCGGACGCTCCTCCGCGCGCGAGACGGCGTGCCGGGTCGCGGCAGGCGCCGTCGCGCAGAAGGTCCTCGATCACCTCATCGGCGGCGTCGTCATTCGCGCTGCTCTGGTGCAGGTCGGCGCCGTGAAGATCGACCGCGCCCGGTTCGACTGGGCGGAAACCGCGAAGAATCCGTTCTTCTGTCCTGACGCGTCCGCGGCGGCGGCGTTTGAAGCGGCGATCGAAAAAGCGCGCAAAGCGGGATCTTCCCTTGGCGCGGTCATCGAGGTTGTCGCGGAAGGCGTTCCCGCAGGCCTCGGCGCGCCTGTTTATGGAAAGCTCGATGCAGACCTCGCTGCCGCCTTCATGTCGATCAATGCGGTCAAAGGCGTTGAGATCGGCGCCGGGATGCGCGCAGCCGAACTTTCCGGGGAAGAAAACGCAGACGAGATCCGCATGCGCAAGAACAAGCCGCTTTTTCTGTCCAACAACGCTGGCGGCATCCTCGGCGGCATTTCTTCGGGCCAGCCTGTTGTCGCGCGGTTCTCGGTGAAGCCGACATCGTCGATCTTGACGCCGCGCCGCACGATTTCCGCGGCCGGCGAGGAAACGGAGATCGCCACCAAAGGCCGGCACGACCCGTGCGTGGGCATTCGCGCCGTGCCGGTCGGCGCGGCGATGATGGCGTCGACGCTCGCCGATCATGCGCTGCGTCATCGCGCGCAGATCGGCGACTTCAAGACTGGCAAGAGGGGGCGCCGATGAGAAAGATACTCGCCGCGGGCGCTGGTTTCCTGGCGGTGCTGGGGCTCGCATTTCTCGCGCTTCGCACGCCGGACACGAACAGGTCCGAGATGATCGCGAAATATGGCGGGCCGTCTGCGACCTTCGCAGAAGGGGCTGGCGGCATGCGCGTCCACTGGCGCGACGAAGGCTGCCGTGATTGTCCGGCGATCATCTTGCTGCACGGGTCCAATGCGAGTCTCCACACTTTTGAGCCGATGATCCGCGAGCTCGCCGGGGAATACCGCATCATCACCTATGATCAGCCGGGACACGGTCTGACAGGGCCGCACCCGCGCGATGATTATTCGGCGGCCGGCATGTTCGAGGCGCTGAACGCAGTCGCCAACGCCGCGCGCCTCGACCGATTTTATCTTGGCGGCAATTCCATGGGCGGCTGGGTCGCCTGGCGGTACGCGCTTGCTTATCCTGAGCGCGTCGAAGGCCTTATCCTCATCGACGCCGCGGGCGCGCCCTTACGCGATGGGGAATCGGCGCCCCCGCTCAATCTCGGCTTCCGCCTGATGCGCAACCCGATGCTGCGCCCTTTAATGAGCCAGATCACGCCGCGGAGCCTTGTCGAGAAATCGCTGCAGGACACCGTCGCCGACCCCGCCATCGTCGATGATGCGATGGTCGATCGCTATTGGGAGCTGTTGCGGTTTCCGGGCAACCGCCGCGCCAGCGCGGTGCGCGCGCTCAGCGATCGCGAGCCTGAGTATTTCGAGCGAGTCGCCGAAATCAGGGCGCCCACGCTTCTCTTATGGGGCGCCGAAGACACGCTCATTTTCGCAAGCGCCGCCACGACGTTCGACGAGCGGATGCCGAACGCAGAAGTCGTCATCCTTGAGAATGTGGGGCACATTCCGATGGAGGAAGCGCCTGCGGCGAGCGCGAACGCCGTTCGCCGGTTTTTCGAAGGCCTGCAGCCGGAGGCGGTCGATACGCTGAAACTTGAGCAGCCGCAGTAGCTATCGCGCTTTCCGAAAAGACGTCGCCTTGGTCAGGAAAGCGACGCGCCCCTCGCTCTTCTCGATACCCACCGCCGCGAAATGCGCGCCGAGGTCAAGGCGGCAGAAGCTGTCGTAATAGGGCTCGTGGAATGCGCGCGGAAACGCTTCGAGCAGCGTGTCGAAGGCAGGCTCGTCCCCATACTGGATCGTATCGACAAGGATAAAGGTCCCGCCGGGCCGCAAGAGCCGTGCGATCTCGGCCGCGACTTCGGTGCGAATCTTGGGCGGCAATTCGTGGAAGAGATAGACGGACGTGATGATGTCGAATGAGGCGGACGCCAGCCCGGTCGCCTCGGCCTTCGCTTCAACAAGACGAACCTGACGATAGGCGGAAAGCGTCGCGCGCGCCTTGCCGAGATAAGCGGGCGACAGGTCAACCGCCGTCGTTCGAAGCGTCGGCCAGTTGTCGAGAACGCTTTCCGTAAAGGCGCCGTCGCCGCAGGCGAGGTCGAGGTAGGCGAGCGAGGCCGGATCGCGCCCCGCGATCGCTGCGCGGATCAGCGGCAAGGCCTGACGGCGCATCGCCGCGCCCGCGCCGGTGAACAGCGTTTCGACCTGCATGCCGTAACGCTCCGCCGACGCAGGCGAAAGCCAGCCGTCCGACTGGAAGTGGAAATTCTGAAGAAAATAGCGGGGAAACTTACCCGCATACTCTTCGCGCATCACTTCGGAATGACCGTTATCGCGGCGACGGCGGGCGACGCGCGCGGCATCCTCGAAATAGTCGCGCGACTGGCGCGCAAGCTTCGTGATCGAGGGCGGGCGGCGCAGTTCCAGCGGCATCTTGTACGCTCCCGCTTCAATATTGCGCCAATCGTCGCGGAACAGCGCCCGAAAGGAATCGCGCAGGCGCCCGCGATCAAGGCTGGAAAATTCCGCCGCTGGCGGCGCCGCGCCGGGAGGCGTCAACCGCCCCATCTTGCGGCGGCCCGCCACATAGTGACCAGTGTACCACGCGATGCGGGCGAGCTGGGAGCCCGCATACCAGGCGCGCTGGGCGCCCATCGCCGCCGCTTCCGCAACCGACATCGCTCACCTCTTCGCGAACACGCCGACAAGTTCGACATGCGGAGAATAGACGAATTGATCGACCGGCGTCACCTCAACGAGCCGGTAGCCGCCTGCGACAAGGAGGTTCGCGTCGCGCGCGAAGGTGGCGGGATTGCACGAAACGCCTGCGACGACGGGCACGGCGCTCTTTGCGATCGCGGCCGCCTGCGCCGCGGCGCCCGCGCGCGGGGGATCGAAAAC
>CAZNXR010000186.1:0-5288 GCA_964576815.1 uncultured Caulobacterales bacterium
CTGTCCTGCGGTCCCGGCGATGCTTCCGGGTGGTGCTGGACCGAGAAGGCGGGCGCGTCGGTGAGGCGGATGCCGCTGTTCGACCCGTCGAACAGCGAGGTGAATGTCGGCTGCACATTCGCGGGCAAGGTCTCGGCATCGACCGTGAAACCGTGGTTCATCGACACGATCTCAACCTTGCCGGTATCGAGGTCCTTTACGGGGTGATTGGCCCCGTGATGGCCCTGCTTCATTTTCACGGTCTTGGCGCCGGCAGCGAGCGCCAGCATCTGGTGCCCCAGGCAGACGCCCAGCGTCGGTACCTTGTTGTCGATCAGTTTGCGGATGACTGGGATCGCATGCGCGCCTGTCGCAGCCGGGTCGCCCGGACCGTTCGAAAGGACAACGCCGTCAGGCTTCTTCGCCATGATGTCCTCATAGGTCGACAGCGCCGGCACGACCGTCACGTGTGCCCCGCTCTCGGCGAGCAGCCGCAGGATGTTCTTTTTCACGCCATAGTCGATGACCACGACATGCGGTCCGCGTCCTGACGATCGGCCGTAGCCCCGGTCCCAGCGCCAGGCGGTTTCCTCATGCGTGTAGGACTGCAGCGTCGATACTTCACGCGCGAGATCGCGTCCTTCGAGTCCGCGCCAGTCACGCGCTTTTTCGATCAGCGCCGTCTCATTAAATTGGCCGCTCGCGCTATGCGCGATGACCGCATGAGGCATGCCGTTGTCGCGGATCCGGTTGGTCAGCGCACGCGTGTCGATGCCCGAGACCGCGACAATGCCGCGCCGCTTCAGCCAGGCGGGCAGGTCGAGCTGCGCCCGGTAATTGGCGGGGCTCGTCACCGCCGAGCGGAAAATTGCGCCGCGGGCGGCGGTCGCGGCCGCCGGCGAGGCGTTCTCGATGTCCTCGGCGTTGACCCCGACATTGCCTATATGAGGGAAAGTGAAGGTGACGATTTGCTCGGCGTAAGAGGGATCGGTCAGGATTTCCTGATAGCCGGTCATGGCGGTGTTGAAGCAGACCTCGCCCACCGCATCGCCGGTCGCCCCGACCCCCATTCCCCGTAGAACGAGGCCGTCGGCGAAGGCGACGAGCCCGGTCGGGCGGGAGGCGGACGCTTGACTTAACCGCATCTCGGCATATCTCTTGTAGGGTTTTTCCGCAGGTGCGAAGGCGACCCGAAATGACCCGGGCGCTGCGCAAACGGCCGGAACCTAAGGGAAGCCTCAGACTTGGTCAACGAACCGGGTTCAGCGCGCAAGAAGCGTGATTTTGTCAGAAAAACCAAAGGCCTGTAGGATAAGGGCCGCATCAGCCGGCCTCGCGCGCGAGAAGCGCAGCGGGGTCGAGGAGCAGAGCAAATGTTAAGAGAGCAGATCGACGAGGCGCTGAAAAGCGCCATGAAGGCCAAGGACCAGAAGCTCCGCGTGGCCACGCTGCGGCTGATCACCGCGGCTATTAAGGATCGGGACATTGCGGCCAGGGCCGAAGACCGCTGCTGCGGCGTCACTGAGGACGAAATCCTCGGCATCCTGTCCAAAATGGTGAAGCAGCGCGAGGATTCTGCCCAAGCCTATGAGACCGGCAGTCGCCTCGACCTTGCCGAGCAGGAACGTGCGGAGATCGAGATCGTCAAGGAGTTCCTTCCCCGGCAATTGACGGACGAGGAGATCACAACCGTCGTCTCGGGCGTCATTTCCGAACTCGGCGCGTCGGGCCTGAAAGACATGGGCAAATGTATGGGCGCTCTCAAAGAGCGCTATGCCGGCGCCATGGATTTCGGCCGCGCCGGCGCCGTGATGAAAAAGGTGCTTGGGTAGTTTCCGCCCGCCTGTGTAAAATCCGTCAGCGACTTCGAACGCCGCACGTGGCCTCACGGCGGCGTTCGCCTTACGTTTGCCCATGGCCCGATTCACGCCCGACTTCCTCGATGAACTGCGCGCCCGGCTGAAACCGTCGGACGTGATCGGGCGAACCGTGCGCCTGCAAAAACGCGGCAACGCCTATTGGGGTTTGTCGCCTTTCAAGAAGGAGAAGACGCCGTCCTTTACGGTTGATGACAACCGCCGCAGCTATCACTGCTTCGCGACCGGCCAGCATGGCGACATCATAAAGTTTCTCACCGAAACAGAGGGCCTCACTTTTCCGGAGGCCGTCGAAAAGCTCGCCGGGGAGGCGGGGCTTGAGATTCCGAAATCCTCGCCGGAAGCTGCTCAGCAGGCGGAGCATCGCAAGGGACTGGTCGAGGCGTGCGATGCGGCGGCGGCGTATTTTCGCTCGCAGCTGCGGCGCACCAACGGTCGCCATGCGCTCGATTATCTCAAAGGACGCGGCGTCGGCGACGATCTGATCGAGGAATTCATGCTCGGCTACGCGCCGTCCGAACGCACGGCGCTCAAAGACCACCTCATCAATAAGGGCTTCCTCGAAGCGACGCTGGTCGAGGCGGGGCTGGTCATCAAGCCGGACGACGGCGGCGCGGCGTACGACCGCTTCCGCAACCGGGTGATGTTTCCGATCCTCGGGCCTCGCGATCAGACGATCGCTTTCGGCGGCCGCGCGCTGGAGGCCGAGGCGCGCGCGAAATATCTCAACTCCCCGGAAACGCCGCTCTTTCACAAGAGCGACGTTCTCTACAATTACAACGCGGCGCGCAGCGAGGCGGCGAAATCGGGCGCGGCGCTCCTCGTCTGCGAAGGCTATATGGACGTCATCGCGCTGGTCGGCGCGGGCTTCCGCACGGCGGTCGCCCCGCTCGGCACGGCGCTGACCGAGCCGCAGCTCCAGCTGCTCTGGCGCCAGTCCGACGAACCGATCCTCTGCTTCGACGGCGACAAGGCGGGGCTCGGCGCCGCCCACCGCGCGGTCGATCGGGCGTTGCCGCTCCTGAAACCGGGGAAGTCGCTGCGCTTCGCGTTTCTTCCCGATGGACAGGACCCGGATGATGTCGTCCGGCGCGGCGGCGCCGGCGCCTTCGCGGCGCTGCTTTCAAAGCCTGAAGGTCTCGCCGACGTTCTCTGGGCGCGCGAGACGGCTGCGCGCCCGCTCGATACGCCGGAACGCCGGGCCGCGCTGCGCGCCGGACTGCGGACGCTGATCCGCGGCATCGCCGACAAAGACGTGCGCAGCGCCTACGGCGCCGACATGGCCGGAAGGCTGCAACGGATGTACGCCACGCCGGCGCCGGCCCCGCGCGATGACCGCCGGCCTGCGGCGGGCCGGAACCTGAGGGGGCGACCAGCCGACAATCCCTATCACGCGCGCCAGACGCCGGAAGGACGCAGGGCCGGTCCCCCGCGCGCCTTTGCGAAGGAGGCGGTGCTTCTGCTTGCCGCCATCCGCCGCCCGGAAATGGTGCAACAGCGGGAGGAGGCGTTCTTGTCCTTAACCCTCTCCGATCGCGGGCTTGCGGCCCTGCTCGAAGCGGTTCTCGGGGCCCTCTTCGCCGATCCCGGCCTTGACAGCGAGGGGCTTGCGGCCCATCTGCAAAAAACGCCTGAGGCCGGGACCTTGCAGCGCATTCTCACCGACGAGACGCTGCGCATTTTGAAATTCCTGCGGCCGGGCGCTGAGCCTGAAGACGTCGAACGGGGTTTTGATGACGCCCTTCGGCGGCATTTGCATGTGACGGAAGCGCGCAGCGAGGTCGCCGAGACAGCAGCTCAGTCCTTTACCGACGGAGCCGAAACCGACGGAGCCGAACGATGGAGAGCCGCCGTCAAGGCGCGCGACGCCCTTCAAGGGGCTGGGACGGCGACGCCGGACCAGGCCGATGAAGGCCAGGCGAGCGCCGGCGATCTTCTCGACAGGCTCGAGAAAATGAAAGCGACGGTTTCGGCGCGCCGGCGCGACCGCTGAGACCTCTTGAACGTATTCAACAAAGCGGGGCGCGAGCCTGCGCCCATGACGAAGGCGATGATTGATGGCGAAGAAGGCCGAAAAAGAAGCTCCGGAAGCCGAACAGAAGGACGGCCCGATTCTCGATCTCACCGACGCCGAGGTCAAGAAGCTCATCAAGTCCGCCAAGGCGCGCGGCTATGTCACTTATGACGAGTTGAACTCAATCCTTCCGTCGGCGGAGTTTTCATCCGAGCAGATCGAAGACGTGATGGCCCAGCTTTCCGAGATGGGCATCAATGTCGTCGAGCATGACGATGAGGACGAGGAGGCCGCGAACGACGACGGCCCCGATGAAGAGGAGGAGGGTCCGAGCCGAGCCGTCGTCAAGCGCGAGGAGAAGGCCGTCGCCGGCAACGCCGGCGCGTCGGGCGACCGCACCGACGATCCCGTGCGCATGTATCTGCGCGAAATGGGCTCGGTCGAGCTCTTGTCGCGCGAGGGCGAGATCGCCATCGCCAAGCGCATTGAAGCGGGCCGCGAAACGATGATCCGCGCGCTTTGCGAAAGCTCGCTGACCTTCGAGGCGATCACCGTTTGGCGCGATGAATTGAAGGACGGCCGCGTCCTCCTGCGCGACATCATCGACCTCGATGCGACCTATGGCGGCGGGCCGGAAGCGCGCCCCGACATGACGCAGCCCGACATCGCCGCGCGCGTCCAGAAGGAAGAGGCCGAGCGCCTGGAGGAAGCCGTTCCCGAGGGCGAAGACGAAGACGAGTTCGACGAAGGCGCCTTGTCGCTTTCCGCCATGGAGGCGGAACTGCGCGACGGCGTCATGCAGACTTTCGACGCGATTTCGGAAGACTACAAGAAACTCCGCCGCCTGCAGGACATCATGATCGAGGAGGAGCTGAAGGGCTCCGAGCTTTCCTCAAGCCAGGGCAAGCGCTTCAAGAAGCTCCAGAAGGAAATTGTCGAGCGCGTGCGCTCGGTCCGCCTCAACAACCAGCGTATCGAAGCGCTCGTCGAGCAGCTGTACGACATCAACCGCCGGCTGATGGCGCTTGAAGGCAAGCTCGTGCGCCTCGCCGACAATTACGGCGTCAACCGCCGTGATTTCCTCAACGAATATCTCGGCCACGAGCTCGATCCGGACTGGCTGGAGCGCCTGCGCGAGAAACCCGGCAAGGGCTGGAAGAACTTCACGACGAAGGGCGAAAATTCGATCGTCCAGCTGCGCGAGGAGATCGGCAAGCTCGCGACCGAAACGGGCCTCACCGTCAAGGATTTCCGCCGCATCGTGCAGACGGTGCAGAAGGGCGAGCGCGAAGCGCGCATCGCCAAAAAGGAGATGGTCGAGGCGAACCTCCGCCTCGTCATCTCAATCGCCAAGAAATACACGAACCGCGGCCTGCAGTTCCTCGACCTCATCCAGGAAGGCAACATCGGCCTGATGA